>JACESO010000033.1 GCA_013911745.1 Sphingobium sp.
CGCACATAGCATCAGCCGCCATGGCTGGAAAGCCAAAGGGAAAGCGGCTTCCACAGCGCTTCGCAGGCGCGGCCGCCGGCCCCGCCCTTGCGCAGGAGCATAGCCTGTCCCTCGGCCACGTCGGCATGATGGTCGGCGGCCGCGCCTGCGAAGCGCTGTGGAAGCCGCTTTCCCTTTGGCTTTCCAGCCATGGCGGCTGATGCTATGTGCGCCCGCGAAGAATAATTCATCAGCAAGAGGATCAAGGCTTTGTCAGATATCGTCATCACCGCCGCCAAGCGGACACCGGTCGGCAGCTTCCTGGGCGCGTTCGGGTCCGTCCCCGCGCACGAACTGGGCCGTCAGGCGATCCTCGCTGCACTTGCGCAGGCCGGAGTCGCGCCAGAGGAGATAGACGAAGTCATTCTGGGTCAGGTGCTTGCCGCCGGTCAGGGACAAAATCCCGCGCGTCAGGCTGCCGTAAACGCGGGCATTCCTGTCGAACGCACCGCCATCGGCCTCAACCAGCTCTGTGGATCGGGCCTCCGTGCCGTCGCCCTTGCGGCACAGGCGATCCGGGTCGGGGACGCGCGCATCATGCTTGCGGGCGGACAGGAAAGCATGTCCATGGCACCACATGCCCAATTCCTGCGCAGCGGCGCGAAGATGGGCGCTGTCACCCTGGTCGATACGATGATCCATGACGGCCTGACCGACGCATTCAACAATTATCATATGGGCATCACGGCCGAAAACCTGGCGGAGAAATATCAGATCAGCCGCGAAGCGCAGGACGAATTCGCTGTCGCCAGCCAGAACAAGGCGTCGGCCGCGCGCGCTTCTGGCCGCTTCAAGGACGAGATCGCGCCCGTCACGGTCAAGGGGCGCAAGGGCGATACGATCGTCGATGCCGACGAATATATCCGCGACGGTGCCACTATCGAGACGATGCAGGGCTTGAAGCCCGCCTTCAAGAAGGACGGAACCGTCACCGCCGGCAACGCAAGCGGCCTCAATGACGGCGCGGCGGCGCTGGTGCTGATGACCGCAGACGATGCGGCGAAGCGCGGCGCGTCGGTACTGGGCCGGATCGCCGGCTTCGCGACCTGCGGCGTCGATCCTTCGATCATGGGCATCGGTCCGGCTCCCGCCAGCCGCAAGGCGCTGGAAAAGGCGGGCTGGTCCGTAGCCGACCTCGACCTTATCGAAGCGAATGAGGCGTTCGCCGCGCAGGCGCTGTCGGTGGGGCAGGAGCTTGGCTGGGATCCCGAGAAGGTCAACGTCAATGGCGGCGCGATCGCCATCGGCCATCCGATCGGCGCGTCCGGCGCTCGGGTGCTGACCACCCTGCTCTACGAAATGGCCAAGCGCGACGCCAAGAAGGGCCTCGCCACCCTGTGCATCGGCGGCGGCATGGGCGTTGCCATGTGCATCGAACGCTGAGCCAGGCGAATATCCGATGAGGAAAGCCGCCGGTCGAAAGCCCGGCGGCTTTTTCTATGTCGGTTTCGCGCGCCGACAGCGCTCCGAGCAATAGACGAGCTTCTCTCAGTCCCGCGCCTATTTCTTGCGCCAGGCGAAGGGCCTGCCGCACGCCGGGCAGGTCTTGGTCGGCATATCGCCCTTCGCCACGCCGTTGGGCATCAGGTCCAGGCCCGATCGTAGCGCGCCCCGAGTCCCGTCAGCAGCTCATATTGCGACAGGCCGGACGCGGCGGACGCCTCGCGCAGATCGTAGGCGATGTCGAGCCAGTCGCCTTCCGCCAAGTCCGGCGCATCGCTGACCTCGACAGCCAACAGGTCCATGGACACGCGCCCGATCACCGGCAGCCGTGTATGACCCGCCATGGCAGCACCGCGTCCGGAAAAGCCGCGCAGATAGCCGTCCGCATAGCCCAGGTTCAGGATCGCGACCTCATGATCCCGCGTCGCCGTGAAGGTCGCATTATAGCCGATGCTGTCGCCGGCGATAAGGCGGCGGCGTTGCAGGATCTGGGCCTGCGGGGTCACGACCGGGCGGATATGGCCCGCCGCCTCGGCCAGAGGTACGCCGCCATAGAGAGCGAGACCCGGACGGGTCAGATCGAAATGATAAGCATGGCCCCGGCAAATGCCGGCACTGTTGGCGAGGCTGTAGCGCCGCGCCGGCACTGCGTCGCGGATCGCCGCGAACCTGTCCCGCTGTAGGCGGTTGAGGTCGGCATCCTCGTCTGCCGAGGCGAGATGGCTCATCAGCGTCTCTATGCGGAGGCCCCGAACCTGCGCGGCGACATCGCTTCTCCAGTCGAGGCCAAGCCGGTTCATGCCGGTATCGATCATGACGTCGCAGGGACCGCCGCCCGCTTCCCGCCAGCGGCCGATCTGCTCCGGGGTGGAGAGCACCGGCCGCGCGCGGGAGGATAGCGCCTGCGCCATATCCTCGCGCCGCACCCCGTGCAGCACCGAGAGGCTCACGCCCTCCTCCATCAGCGGCTCCAGCGCCGCCGCCTCGCCCCAGTTCGATACGAAAAAGTCGCGGCACCCTGCCTGCATCAGCCGGGTCATCACGCCGCCCGCACCCAGGCCATAGCCGTTCGCCTTGATCGCCGCGCCGCAAGCTGCAGCGCCGCTCACGCCGTCTAGCCACCGCCAGTTGGCAACAAGCGCGTCGCCATCCAGGCGCAGGCGCAGCGGAGCGACATGGTCTTGCATCATCCGCCCGATAGCCGCCCCGACCTCAGGCGTCGAGGGGGCGATCCTTCGTTTCCGGCAAGGCGACGAGGCAGGTGACGAGCGCGAGCGCCACCACCGCCAGCGTGTACCAGAGCCCGGCATAGGGATCACCGGTGCGCGCCACCAGATATTGGCTGATGAGCGGCAGGAACCCGCCGAAATAGCCGGTGCCCAGATGATAGGGGATGGAAAGCGACGAATAGCGGATGCGCGCGGGGAAATATTCCGAGAGCAGCGCCGCCACAGGACCGTAGGTCGCACCCGAAAGCGTCCAGAGCAGCAGCATCGCGCCGAAGATCATCATCGCGCGGGGCCAATCCGGCGTCACCGAGCCGGTCGGATAGCCCGCCCCCGCCAGCGCGGAATCGAGTCCAATCGGGCTGAGATCGCTCACTGCCACGCCGCCGATCGCCACGGACGGCGCGGCACCGGTCTGCTTTTCATAGGGCACGCCGCGCTTGGCGAAATGATCGAGCAGCTTGCCGCAGATCGTTGGCTGCACCTTTGCGAACGGGTCGAAGCGGCAGTCGGGACCGCTCACCACAACGGGCGCGCGCCGTGCCGCCTGTTCCAGAGCCGGGTTGGCGGTACTGCCCATGAACTGGTAGAGGGGCAGCGCCAACAGCAGCACCAGCGCGTACCCGATGACGATCGGCCGCTTGCGCCCCACCCGGTCCGACAGCCAGCCGAAGAAGATGAAGCTGCCGATTCCGACGAAGGCGCTGCCGCCAACCAGCAGTTGCGCCATGCCGGGTGCGACGCGGAGGCCGCTTTGCAGGAAGTAGAGCGCCTGGAACATCACGGTATAGGCGATGGCGGTGAAGCCCGCGGCGATGCCGATCATCGCGACGATCATGCGCTTGGCGTTGCCCGGATAGGTGAAGGCTTCCTTCAGCGGGTTTTGCGCCTGCGCGCCCGCCGCCTTCATCGCGGTAAAAACCGGGCTTTCCCGCAGCATCAGCCGCATCCAGAGCGAAATGGCGAGCAGCGCCAGCGACACGACGAACGGGATGCGCCATCCCCAGGCATCCCACACTGTCGGGCCGACGATCCATTGCGTGGCCACCACTACGATCAGCGACAGAATGAAGCCGCCGATCACGCCGGCCTGGATGAAGCTGGTATAGAAGCCGCGCTTCCCCTTGGGTGCATGTTCCGCGACATAGATGGCCGCGCCGCCATATTCGCCGCCCAGCGCCAGCCCCTGTGCGATCCGCAGCAGGATGAGGATGATGGGCGCGGCGACACCGATACTGGCGGCGGATGGGGTGAGGCCAACGCCCGCCGTCGCCGTGCCCATCAGGACGATGGTGGCGAGGAACGTATATTTGCGCCCCAGCCGGTCGCCCAGATAGCCGAACAGCACCGCGCCAAGGGGCCGGAAGGCGAAGCCGATGGCGAAACCCGCCAGCGTGTAGAGCAGTTCGACCGTGGGATTGTCGGTAGGGAAGAAGGTCCGTCCGATGATCGGCGCGAGCACGCCGTAGATGTAGAAATCATACCATTCGAACACGGTGCCGAGCGCGGACGCGGTGATGACCAACCGGTCGCGCCGCGCGTCCATCACATATTCCGCCCCCGCCGCTTCGCTCATTGCATCCCCTTAACTTCGCATATTTCCCGCCGATCCTGACATTTTGATGCGGATGTTGGAAATGAAATGTCCAATCCATCCGCCTTGCCCATTCGCCCGGCCTCGACGATCCCATGGGCAATCGCATGTAGGACAGGTTGCTAGAAAAGGCGCGCGCCATTGGGTACGGGCTTGTCCGGCGCGAACAGCGTCACCGCGCCTGTTTCGTCCGCAAATCCCAGGGTCAGCACTTCGGACAAGAACTTGCCGATCTGGCGCGGCGGGAAGTTGACCACCGCCGCCACCTGCCGCCCCGGCAAATCGTCCAGCGCATGATTTTCGGTGATCTGCGCGCTCGATTTCTTCGTCCCTATGCCCGGACCGAAGTCGATCAGCAGCTTGTAGGCGGGCTTGCGCGCTTCTGGATAGGGTTCGGCCGACAGGATCGTGCCGACGCGGATGTCGACCTTCAGGAAATCGTCGAAGCCGATGGTGTCGGCGGCCGGCGCGGCGGGATCATGGGTCAGGTGCATGATCCCCTTCTAGCCAATCGGGTTGAGCGAAGTCGAGGCGGAGTCGCACGAGCGCCCCGACTTCGCTCGAAGCGGACCGGGCGTCCGCTTATTCCAGCTCCAATATGACCGCATCCACGGCCAGGCTCTCGCCCTGCGCCGCCGACACGCTCTTGACCGTGCCGGCCTTCCCCGCGCGCAGGATATTCTCCATCTTCATGGCTTCGATGACGGCGAGTGGCTGGCCGACCTCGACCTTGTCGCCTTCCTTCACGTTGAGCGCGACCAGCAGGCCGGGCATCGGGCAGATCAGGAAGCGTGACAGGTCCGGCGGCACCTTCTCGATCATATGTGCGGCGTGCTGCGCGGCATGGGCGGGGAGGATGCGCAGCTTGTGGCTCGCGCCGTGGGCGGTCAGCACGAAGCCCGACCGCACCGGTGCGATCCGCACGGCCAGCACCTCTTCCCCGAACTCGGCTTCGATCAGGCGGTCGCCCGGCGTATATTCCAATGCCATGTCGAGCGGCTCGCCGTCCACCGTCACATCGTCGCCGTCGATCACGACATCGTGAAGCGCGTCCCCGATCTTCACCTGCCAGCCGGTTGGCGGAGCGAGGCGCTTGCCAAGCTGCCCCTCGATCCGGCGAGCGCGGTCGGCCTGTGCCATGGCGGCGAAGGCACCTATCGCGGACAGGCGCTTGACCAATTCCGGCGAGGCGGGCGCGCCCTGGAAACCTTCGGGATATTCCTCCGCGATGAAGCCGGTGGTGATGTTGCCCGATCGGAACCGCTCATGCTGCATCAGCGCGGACACGAAATCGATATTGTGCCCTGGCCCTTCGATCTCGAACCGGTCGAGCGCCTCGATCTGCTTGTCGATGGCCTGGAGGCGCGTCGGCGCCCATGTCACCAGCTTGGCGATCATCGGGTCGTAGAACATGGAGACCTCGCCGCCTTCGGTCACGCCATCGTCCACGCGGACCTTCGCGCCGGTCTCGTCGGTCCCTTCCTCTGGCGGGTTGTAGCGGATGAGGCGCCCGGTGGAGGGCAGGAAGCCGCGATAGGGATCTTCGGCATAGACGCGGTTCTCGATCGCCCATCCGTTGATCTTCACATCGTCCTGCGTGAAGGCCAGCTTCTCGCCATTGGCGACGCGGATCATCTGCTCGACCAGGTCGACGTCGGTGATCTCCTCCGTCACCGGATGCTCGACCTGCAACCGGGTATTCATTTCGAGGAAGTAGAAGCCGTCGCCGGTCTTGTCCTCGCCTGACACGATCAGTTCGACCGTCCCCGCGCTGAAATAGCCCACCGCGCGCGCGAGCGCGACGCACTGTTCGCCCATCTTCCGGCGCATCTCCGGGCTGACGAAGGGCGACGGCGCTTCCTCGACCACCTTCTGGTGGCGACGCTGGATCGAGCATTCGCGTTCGTTGAGGTAGACGATATTGCCGTGCTGATCGCCCAATATCTGAATTTCGATATGGCGCGGGCTTTCGATGAACTTCTCGATGAACACGCGGTCGTCGCCGAAGCTCGCCAGCCCTTCGCGCTTGGTCGCCTCGAAACCCTCGCGCACGTCCTGTTCGCTATAGGCCAGACGCATCCCCTTGCCGCCGCCGCCGGCCGACGCCTTCATCATCACCGGATAGCCGATCTCGTTGGAGATTTTGACGGCGTGTTCGGTGTCGTCGATCACGCCGACATAGCCGGGGACGACGTTGACGCCCGCTTCCTTGGCCAGCTTCTTGGACTCGATCTTGTCGCCCATCGCCGCGATCGCATTAGCGGGCGGGCCGACGAAAATGATCCCCTCCGCATCGAGCGCATTGCGGAAGGATTCCCGTTCCGAGAGGAAGCCGTAGCCGGGGTGGACCGCATCGGCGCCGGTTGCCTTGCACGCCGCGATGATCTTGTCCGCGATGAGGTAGGATTGGGCGGCAGGCGATGGGCCGATATGCACGGCCTCGTCGGCCATCAGGACGTGCGGCGCGCGCGCATCGGCGTCGGAATAGACCGCGACGGTCTTAATGCCCATCTTCTTGGCCGTGCGCATAACGCGGCAGGCGATTTCGCCACGGTTCGCGATCAGGATCTTGGTAATTGCCATTATCAGTCCTTGCCCCAGTCCTTATTCAGTTCCTCTCACCCCGTTCGGACTGAGCTTGTCGAAGCCCCATTTTTCATTTCGGCAGAAAATGAGGCCCTTCGATAAGCTCAGAGCGAAGGGGTTTGAGATCATTCTTTTCTGAAACTTCGCCACCAAGTTGTGAGCGAAACGATCCACAAGATCGGTGTCGCGATATAGAAAATATTCATCGTGTTTGTTCGCGCCGTCGCGCACGCCGTGGGCGAATGCGGGCAATGTGGCAGCGACAGCCGATAATAGGCATAAGCTGTAACAAGCGCACATCCCAAAAGTACTAGAGTGAACGAGGCCCGCTTGCTCACTCCGCCGCCTCCAGATGCCCGTGCGGCTGCGCGGCCATTGCGGTAAGCCCCAGCTTGCCCAGCAGCGCTGCGTCCTTGTCATCGCCCGCATTCGCCGCCGTCAGCAACTTGTCGCCGGTGAAGATGCTGTTCGCGCCCGCCATGAAGCAGAGCGCCTGGCACGCCTCGCTCATGCTCTCGCGGCCCGCGCTCAGCCGCACCATCGACTGCGGCATCACGATCCGCGCGACCGCCACGGTGCGGACGAACTCCACCTCGTCGATTTTCGCGAGCGGCGTGTCCTTCAGCATGTCGCCCAGCACCGTGCCCGCGACCGGCACCAGCGCGTTGATCGGCACGCTTTCGGGGTGCGGCATGGTGGCGAGCGCATGGAGGAAACCGATGCGGTCGCTCCGCGTCTCCCCCATGCCCACGATCCCGCCGCAGCAGACGTTGATGCCGGCGTTGCGGACGTTTTCCAGCGTCTCGATCCGGTCCTCGAATGTTCGCGTCGTAATGACGTTGGCGTAATTCTCCGGCGAGGTGTCGATATTATGGTTGTAATAGTCGAGCCCCGCGTCTGCGAGCGTCTTTGCCTGCTTCTCGTCCAGCATCCCCAGCGTCATGCAGGTTTCCATGCCCATCGCGCGCACACCCTGCACCATCGCGACGAGCTTTGGCATGTCGCGTTCCTTGGGGTTGCGCCACGCTGCGCCCATGCAGAAGCGGCCCGACCCATGATCCTTCGCTTGCGCCGCGGCTTGCAGCACGGCCTGCACGTCCATCAGCTTGGTTGCCTTGAGGCCGCTTTCCGCCTCGGTCGATTGTGAGCAGTATCCGCAATCTTCCGGACAGCCCCCCGTCTTGATCGACAGCAGGGTTGAAAGCTGCACTTCGTTGCGCGGGAAGTTCGCGCGATGCACCGACTGCGCCTCGAACATCAGGTCGTTGAAGGGCAGGTCGAACAGCGCGGCGATCTCGTCGCGGATCCAGTCGGTGCGCGGAATATTCAGGGTCAAGCGGCTTCCTCCAGCCCGGCGGGGGGCATGTTGTGGCCGAGGAGGCGCAGCACGTCGGCGGCGCATTCCACGACATTGGAACCCGGTCCATAAATGCCCTGGACGCCCGCGTCACGGAGGAAGTCATAATCCTGCGGCGGGATCACCCCGCCCGCGATCACCTTGATGTCGTTTCGCCCCTGCTCCCGCAGCTTCTGGATCAGTTCGGGGATCAACGTCTTGTGCCCCGCCGCCAGGCTGGACGCGCCGACCACGTCGACCCCGCTGTCGAGTGCCAGCACCACCGTTTCCTCAGGCGTCTGGAACAGCGGCCCTGACACGACATCAAAGCCCATGTCGCCAAAGGCCGACGCGATGATGTTGGCGCCCCGGTCATGTCCATCCTGCCCCATCTTGGCGACGAGCAGTTTAGGCTTGCGACCGAGGCGCCGTTCGACGGCCTGCACGCCGTCGAGAACCTGTTTCCAGCGACTGTCATCCTTGTACGGCGCGGCATACACGCCCTTCACGGGGGTGGGCTGGGTGCCGTAGCGCTGGAAGCTGTCCTCCATCGCCGAGGAGATTTCGCCGAGCGTGGCGCGCGCGCGCGCAGCTTCGACCGCGTGGGCGAGAAGATTATTCTCGATGCTTTGCGGTCCCGCCGCCGCCTTTCGCAATGCCTCCAGCGCCGCCTGACAAGCGGCTTCGTCGCGCTCTGCCTTCACCCGATTGATGCGGGCGATCTGCGCTTCGCGCACCTTGCTATTATCGACCTCCAGCGTTTCGAGCAGGTCTTCACTGGCAAGGCGATATTTGTTGACGCCGACGATCACGTCCTCGCCCCGGTCCACCCGCGCCTGTCGCGCCGCCGCCGCCGTCTCGATCATCGCCTTGGGCCAGCCCGCCGCGACAGCCTTCGCCATGCCGCCTTCGGCCTCGACCCGGTCGATGATCTCCTGCGCAGCATCCACCAGTTGCTGCGTCAGCGCCTCTACATAATAGCTGCCGCCCAGCGGATCGACGACATTGCACATGCCCGTCTCTTCCTGGATCACGATCTGCGTGTTGCGCGCGATGCGGGCTGAGAAATCGGTGGGGAGCGCTATGGCTTCGTCGAGCGCATTGGTGTGGAGCGACTGGGTGCCGCCCAGCATCGCCGCCATCGCTTCGATGGTGGTGCGCATGACGTTGTTGTAGGGGTCTTGCTCGGTCAGCGACACGCCGCTGGTCTGGCAGTGGGTGCGCAGCATCTTGGACCGCTCGTCTTTCGCGCCGAGCTTCGTCATGACCCGGTGCCACAGCACGCGGGCGGCGCGCAGCTTGGCGATCTCCATGAAGAAGTTCATGCCGATGGCAAAGAAGAAGGAAAGCCGCCCCGCAAACTTGTCGATGTCGAGCCCGGATGCCACGCCGTAGCGCACATATTCCGCGCCATCCGCGATGGTGAAGGCCAATTCCTGCACCTGCGTCGCGCCGGCTTCCTGCATATGATAGCCGGAAATGGAGATGCTGTTGAATTTGGGCATCTCGCGGCTGGTATAGCCGAAAATGTCGCTGATGATCCGCATCGACGGTTCGGGCGGGTAGATATAGGTGTTGCGGACCATGAACTCTTTGAGGATGTCGTTCTGGATGGTCCCGTCGAGCAGCTTGCGGTCGACGCCCTGCTCCTCGCCCGCGACGATGAAGAAGGCGAGAATCGGGATGACCGCGCCGTTCATCGTCATGGAAACGGACATCTGGTCGAGTGGAATGCCGTCGAACAGGATCTTCATGTCCTCGATCGTGTCGATCGCCACCCCCGCCTTGCCGACATCGCCAACGACGCGCGGATGGTCGCTGTCATAGCCCCGGTGGGTGGCGAGATCGAAGGCGACGCTGAGGCCCTTCTGCCCGGCGGCGAGGTTGCGGCGGTAGAAGGCGTTGGATTCCTCTGCGGTCGAGAAGCCCGCATATTGACGAATGGTCCAGGGGCGGCCCGCATACATGCTGGCCTTCACGCCGCGCGTAAAGGGCGCGAAACCGGGGAGGCCTGGATCGACAGTGACGTCCTCCGCCGTATAGAGCGGCTTCACTATGATCCCTTCCGGGGTCTCCCAGTTCAGATCCTTGCCCTTCACCTCCTTCGCGGCGGCGGCGGCCCATTGATCCAGTGTCGGCTTCTCGGTCATCAAAGTCCCTTACCCACTTCCCCTCTCCCGCAGGCGGGAGAGGCAACGAGACTTAGGTCCGCGCAGCGGGCCTTAGTCGCAGTGGTGAGGGTATTGATCCACCCCTGCCCTCACCAACTTCGGCTGGGCAGCAAGCTGCCAAGCCTATATATCCTCTCCCGCTTGCGGGAGAGGATTTTGCATTAATGCGCCTCCTTCGGCGTCTCCATGATCTCGGTCAGCACCCCGTTCATGTCTTTGGGATGCACGAAGAAGATCAGCGTGCCGTGCGCGCCGATACGCGGCTCGCCCAGCACCTTCTTCCCCAGCCCCTCGAACCAGGCTTTCGCTTCATGAATATCGGGCACTTCATAGCACATATGATGCTGCCCGCCGGCCGGGTTCTTGGCGATGAAGCCGTGGATCGGGCTGTCGTCGCCCAGCGGCTCGATCAGCTCGATCTGCGTGCCCGCCATGCCACCCTCGCCCGGCGTGTCGACGAAACAGACCTTCACCCCCTGCGCGGGCAGGTCGAAGGGCTCATGGCCAAGCGTCGCGCCCATGACATCGCGATAATAGGCGAGGCTCGCCTCCAGCGAAGGCGTGGCGATGCCGATATGATTGAGGCGTCCGAGTTTCATATCTTCCTCATTTCGTCACCCCAGCGAAGGCCGGGGTCTCATGCCTCGACAGGCCAGCCAAGCGCGCGAGATCCCAGCTTTCGCTGGGATGACGGCCCAAAAGGCCGTCACAGCGGAATATTGTCGTGCTTCTTCCACGGATTTTCGAGGCTCTTGTTCCTCAATTTCCGCAAGCCGAGCGCAATGCGCTTGCGGGTCGAATGAGGCTGGATCACCTCGTCGACGAAGCCCTTGGATGCGGCCACGAACGGGTTGGCGAAGCGGTCTTCATATTCCTTCGTCCGCTGTGCAATCTCTTCGGGCGTCTTGCCGCGGAAGATGATCTCCACCGCGCCCTTGGCGCCCATCACCGCGATCTCGGCGGTGGGCCAGGCGTAGTTTAGGTCGCCGCGCAGGTGCTTGGAGCTCATCACGTCATAGGCGCCGCCATAAGCCTTGCGCGTGATGACGGTGATCTTGGGCACGGTCGCCTCGGCATAGGCGAAGAGCAGCTTCGCGCCATGCTTGATGATGCCGTTCAATTCCTGCGCCGTTCCCGGCAGGAACCCCGGCACGTCGACGAAGGTGACGATCGGGATCTCGAACGCGTCGCAGAAACGGACGAACCGCCCCGCCTTCTTGGACGAATTGATGTCGAGCACCCCGGCCAGCACCATCGGCTGGTTGGCGATGATGCCCACCGTCTTGCCCTCGATCCGGCCGAAGCCGCAGAGGATGTTGCCAGCATGGGCGGGCTGGACCTCGAAGAAGTCGCCTTCGTCCACCACCTTGCGGATCAGCTCGTGCATATCATAGGGCTGGTTGGCGTTGGCCGGGATCAGCGTGTCCAGGCTCTCCTCGACGCGATCCCAGGCATCGGCGGTGGGCCGCTCGGGCACCTGCTCCCGGTTCGACGCCGGCAGGAAGTCCACGAAATCGCGCACCGCCAGCAGCGCCTCGATGTCATTTTCGAACGCGACGTCCGCGACCCCCGACTTGGTCGTGTGCGTGACCGCGCCGCCCAGTTCCTCCTGCGTGACGACCTCGTTCGTCACGGTCTTCACCACGTCCGGCCCGGTCACGAACATGAAGCTGCTGTCCTTCACCATGAAGATGAAGTCGGTCATTGCCGGGGAATAGACCGCGCCGCCCGCGCATGGCCCCATGATGACGCTGATCTGCGGCACTACGCCGGACGCCAATACGTTGCGCTGGAATATCTCGGCATAGCCGCCCAGCGACGCCACGCCCTCCTGAATGCGCGCGCCGCCGCTGTCGTTGAGGCCGATCACGGGCGCGCCGACCTTCATCGCCATGTCCATGATCTTGCAGATCTTCATTGCGTGCCGTTCCGACACCGCGCCGCCATAGACGGTGAAGTCCTGGCTGAACACGAACACCAGTCGGCCGTTGATCGTGCCCGATCCGGTGACGACGCCGTCTCCCGGGATATGTTCGGCGTCCATGCCGAAATCGACGCAATTATGCTCGACATACATGTCGAGCTCCTCGAAGCTGCCCTCGTCCAGCAGGACGTCCAGCCGCTCGCGCGCGGTCAGCTTCCCCTTGGCGTGCTGCGCATCGATGCGACGCTGGCCGCCGCCAAGGCGCGCGGCTTCGCGTTTGGTCTCAAGCTGTTCGATGATCGCGAGTTTCGACATGGTCGCTTGCGTCTCCCAAAATGCGTGCTGTCGCTCATTTCAGTCCGCGACATTTTTCGCAAATGCAAATTTGCCAATTTGCAAATCTCAACTTCGCAAAATAGGGTGCGGTTTATGGCACGCGGCAACCGAATCTTCGCAGGACCACGCCTGCGCCAGCTTCGCCTCGATCACCGGATGGATCAGGCGACGATGGCGCTGGCGCTGGGCATATCCGTATCCTATCTTTCGCAACTGGAGAATGACGACCGCCCCCTGACCGCCAAGGTCAAGGCCGCCGTCGCCAGCGCCTTCCCGACCGACTGGGCGAGTTTCGACGCGCGCGAGGAGGAGCAGTTGCTGGGCGCCTTCACCTACGCGCTTGCCCATCCGGAGCTACCCGGCGCGCCGATGGAGCCGGAGCGGATCGAGAAGCTGCACCTGCAATTCCCCGAATTCGCGGCGCGCTACGTTGATCTCTACAACGCCCATATGCGCGCCAATGAGCGCATCAACATGATCGAGGAAGCGATCGCCAACGACCATGAGGTGCAGGCGCGCCTGCCATGGGAGGCGGCGCGGGACTGGTTTCATGAGGCGGGCAACTATGTCCATGCGCTAGACTGTCTGGCCGAGGAGATGGCGGAGAGCTTTACGGCGGGGCAAGTGCTGGACGAAGGCATGCTGGTTGAAGCACTCGCCCGCCGTCACGGTATCGCGACGCTGATCGCCGAAACGCCCGACAGCGCGCTGCGCGCCTATCGCGCCGCCGACCGCCAACTCTTCATCAACGCCGCGCTGCCGACCGAAAGCCGCAAGTTCATGCTCGCGCACCAGCTCATGATGCTGGAGGGGCAGGCGGTGATCGCCGATGTCGTGAACCGGGCCGCCCTGCCGGTCCTCGGTGCGGATCGGTTGCTCGCCATCGGCCTTGGCAATTATGCAGCTGGCGCGCTGCTCATGCCCTATGCGCCCTTCCGCGAAGCCGCCCGTGCGATGCGCCATGACATAGACCGGCTGGCCCGAACCTTCGGCGTCAGTTTCGAGCAGGCCTGCCATCGCCTCTCGACCCTACAAAGGCCGGGGCTGCGCGGCATCCCCTTTTTCTTCTGCCGCGTCGACATGGCGGGCAACATCACCAAGCGGCACAGCGCCACCCGCCTCCAATTCGCCCGCTTCGGGGGCGCCTGCCCCTTGTGGAACGTGCACGAAGCCGTCGCCGTGCCCGACCGCATCAACGTGCAGCTTGGCGAAACGCCCGATGGCGTCCGCTACGTTTCCATGGCGAAAGGACTGGTGAAGCCCTCAGGCAGCTACAAGCGCACGCCCCGCCGCTTCGCCGTCGTGCTGGGCTGCGAGATCGCCCATGCGGCGAACTTCGTCTATGCCGACGGCCTGCAATTGGAGGTGGAAGGTGCCGCCACCCCCATCGGCATTACCTGCCGTCTCTGCCCCCGCCAAAGCTGCGACCAGCGCGCCTTCCCGCCGGCCGACCGACCCATCCGTGTCGACCCGGACAATCGCCAGATCGTGCCCTACTGGATCGGTTGAGCGCATAAGCTGAACAATCCGGGCCGCAGGTCGTTCGACATCGATCAGGCTGAGGAGCCAGGCGGCCATGAAAGATTCCACGCAACACAAAACGGGCATGGGCTGGGGGCGGTTCGCGGCCATGATCGCCACGTCCACCGTCATCATGTTCTTCCTGATGTACCAGCTTGTCTACAGTTGGGACCACGCGCTGTTCAGTCTCACGCGCCTCGTCTCTTCGCTGGTCATGGGCTGCGTGATGACGGCGGTGATGCTCGGCTTCATGTGGAGCATGTATCGCCCGCAAGCGGCCAAGATTGCCATTCTCGCCGCGGCCATCATCGGCGGGGCTGCGCTGCTGGCGGTGAACCGCAGCCAGGCGTTGATCGGGGATACGGATTTCATGAAGGCCATGATCCCGCATCATTCCATCGCCATCAACAATGCGCGCAAGGCCGATATTCGCGACCCCCGCGTCCGATACCTCGCGGATCGGATCACGCGCGATCAGGTCAAGGAAATTGCCGAGATGAAAATGCTGATCGAGGATATCGATCGGCATGGCAGGCGCGCGGACGCTCCGTTGCCTGCCGGCTCCGCGACATTGAGCGCTGACAGTGCCCGAGAGGCTCAAGCTCTGTTGAGTGGCAGGTTGCTAGCCGAGAAACCGCTATAGAGCCTGTTGCTCAACCCTCCACGTGCATCTCCGCTTCCAGGAAATCCAGCAGCGCCCTGATGCGCGCGGCGGCACGGTCTTCCGGCGCATAGAGGGCGTGAATGTCCTCGCCATCGCCGGCGTCATAGTCGCGCAGCAGCTCGACCAGCCGCCCGTCGCGCAGGTCGCGCGCCACATGGAAGCGTCCGTGGCGCGCGATGCCGCAGCCCGCGACCGCCATTTCCCGCACGACCTCCCCCGAATTTCCGAAGAAGCGCCCCTCCACCGGGCGATGCACCAGCCGGCCGTCGATCAAGAAGGGCCAACTGTCCACCGACCGGCGGAAGCTGAAGCGCAGGCAGTCATGCGCGTCCAGATCGTCCGGCCTCTGCGGGGTGCCGCGCCGCGCCAGATAGTCC
Organism: Sphingobium sp.; assembly: GCA_013911745.1. GTDB lineage: Bacteria > Pseudomonadota > Alphaproteobacteria > Sphingomonadales > Sphingomonadaceae > Sphingobium > Sphingobium olei. The sequence continues at coordinate 15,218 of JACESO010000033.1, forward strand.
GGGCTCGCCACCAGCACCATGCGACTGCGCCCCAGCTTCTTCGCACGCAGCCGCGTGTCGCGCAGCGGTCCAATCCGTATCGCCACGTCGGCCCGCTCCTCCACCAGATCGACAATCGCGTCGGTCAGCGTCAGGTCGACCGTGATCGCCGGATACAGCTCGGCAAAGCGCGGCAAGACGGGGATCAGGCAATGCACGCCGAAGGAGGGCGACGCGTTGATCCGCAGCAGGCCGCGCGGCCCCTGCGCTTCCTGCGCAAGGCTGTTTTCAAGATCGAACATGTCGCTCAGGATCGCGCGCATCCGGTCGCGATAGGCCAGTCCCTCACGCGTCAGCGCCAGAGATCGGGTGGTTCGGCGGATCAGCGCCACGCCCAGCCGCTTCTCCAACCGCGCAACGGAACGGCTCACCGCCGAAGGCGTCAGGCGGAGGGCCTTCGCGGCTCCCGCAAAGCTGCCCTCGCCCGCCACCATGAGGAAATTCTCCACGTCGGCCAGATGATTATTCATGTTTTGGATTCACTTATGAAGTTCCATCATTCCCTCTAATCATCAATGCCCAATGCGCTATCTACTGTCCACATCGTTGTCTCATTTCGACAAAGGAAGCACAGTCATGGACCTCAAGCTCGACGGCAAGACCGCCATCGTCACCGGATCGACCGCAGGCATCGGCCTTGCCATCGCCAAGCGCCTTTCGCAGGAAGGCGTCGCCGTCACCATCACCGGCCGCAACCAGGCCAAGCTGGATGCCGCCGCTGCGGAAATCGGCGGCGCGGTGAACCCGGTGCTGGCCGATCCCGCTACGGCAGAAGGGGCCGCTACGCTCATCGCCGCCGTCCCGGCGACTGACATCCTGGTCAACAATCTCGGCATCTACGAAGCGAAGGACTTCACTCAGATCAGCGACGCCGACTGGCACCATCTGTTCGAGGTGAACGTGGTCAGCGGCGCTCGGCTGTCCCGCCACTATTTCCCGCAGATGCTGAAGGCCGATTGGGGCCGTATCATCTTCATCGCCAGCGAAAGCGGCCTGCTGCCCCCCGCCGAGATGATCCATTACGGCATGACCAAGTCGGCGCAGCTGTCGATCTCGCGCGGCCTTGCCGAAGGGACGCGGGGCACCGGCGTCACGGTGAACAGCGTCCTTCCCGGCCCGACCCGGTCCGAGGGGATCGTGGAGTTCATCCGATCGGTGGTCGAGAACAAGGATGCGCCCGAAGTCGAGCGCGAAGCGGAGTTCTTCACCAGGCTGCGCCCGCTCTCGCTCATCAAGCGCCTCATCGAAGCGGATGAAGTCGGCGCGATGGTGGCCTATCTCGCCAGCCCGCTTGCCGCCGCTACCAACGGCGCGGCCCTTCGGGTGGAAGGCGGCATCGTCCCGACGATCGCCTGACATCCGTCCTGGTCGACGCGCCTGAGCCACATTGGGGAAAGCGGCCCTGTCGCTCGTCTCTTCATCCGCTTAAGGATGATGATATGAGCGACACGGACTGCCTGACGAAATCGGAAGACGCGCTGGACCGCCAGGGCTATGCGCGCATACCGGGCGCGCAGATGCTCGATACCCTGGGCATCGGCGGCGCCGACTGGGTGGCGTTCGCCCAAAGCTGGAACCATCTCGGCCCGGACCTCTACATGGCCGATGGCGGGCGCTACCGCCGCCGCCGCCACGCCGCCTTCGCGCTGAATCGCGGTCTTTACCTGCGCAAGCCGCACCAGCCCCATTATCAAAGCCGCGACTATAATCCGCTGAACGGCGACGTGCAGCGCTGGTTCGATCCGGTCGAGGATGCGACCGCCGCCTCGACCACCATGCAGGCGATCCTTGCCTTCTGCGCCCGCAGTTTCGATCCGCCCTCGACTGGCACCTGGCATGTCGAACTGCACCAGTTCCGCATCGAGGCGAAGGCGGGCGAAGAAGGCCGGCCCACGCCCGAGGGGATGCATCGCGACGGGGTCGACCGCGTTCTGGTGATGCTGGTCGAGCGCCGCAACGTGCGGGAGGGCGTGACCCGCATCGGCGCGCCCGATGGTCGCCCGCTCGGGGAATTCACCCTGACCGACCCGGCGGACACGATGCTGATCGACGACCATCGCATCCTGCACGGCGTCACGGAGATCCATCCTCTCAATCCAGCGCTGCCCGCCTGGCGCGACGCGCTGGTGGTCACGTTCGCGCGGACCTGAACCGCCGCTATTTCAGCAGAACCAACTCCTCAGCCATGCTGGGGTGCAGCGCGACTGTGTCGTCGAAATCCTGCTTGGTCAGCCCCGCCTTCACCGCGACAGCGGCCGCCTGCAGGATTTCCGGCGCGTCCGGCCCGATCATGTGCAGCCCCACGACGCGATTGGTGGTCGCGTCCACCACCATCTTGTAGAGCGCGCGCTCGTCCCGGTTCGCCAGCACATTCTTCATCGGGCGAAAGTCGGACGTGAATATCTTCACCGTGCCTAGCTTGTTGCGCGCCTCAGCCTCGGTCATGCCAACGCCCGCAAGCGGCGGATGGCTGAACACGGCGGACGGCACGCAGCTATAGTCGACCTTGCGCTTGTTCCCGCCGAACACGCTGTCGGCGAAGGCATGGCCCTCCCGGATGGCGACCGGGGTCAGCTGCAGGCGGTCCGTAACGTCGCCCACAGCATAGATGCTCTCGCAACTGGTGCGGCTATACTCATCGACCTTGATCGCGCCCTTTTCATTGAGTTCGACTCCAGCATTTTCTAGGCCCAGCCCTTCCGTATGGGGACGGCGGCCGGTGGCGAACAGCACCAGGTCGGCGGCGACCGGATCGCCGCTCTCGAACCGCACGCACAAGGTGCCGTCCTCATTCTTCTCGATCCGCTGCATCTTCGCGTTGAAACGGAAATTGATCCCCTTGGTCATGGAAATCTGGAGCAGCCGGTCGCGAATCTGCGCATCATAGCCGCGCAGCAGGTCGCTGCCTCGATTGACCATCGTCACATGTGCGCCGAACTGGTGGAAGATGCCGGCAAATTCATTGGCGATATAGCCGCCGCCGACGATAACGATGCGGCGGGGGCATTCTTCCAGATGGAACACCTCGTTGGAGGTGATGCCATGCTCCGCCCCCTCGATTTCGGGGATGATCGGCCAGGCGCCCGTCGCGATCAGGATGACCTTGGCGCTGATCTCCCGCCCGCTCGCCAGCCGCACCGTGTGGGGGCCAGTGACGGTCGCCCGTTCGGGGATGACCTCCACCTGATGATTGTTGAGCGTGTTGCGGTACAGCCCCTCCAGCCGGTCGACATCGGCCAGCACATTGTCCCGCAGCGTCGTCCATTCAAAGCCGCAATCGGGCACGTTCCAGCCGAAACGGCGGGCATCCTTCAAATCCTCGGCAAAATGCGCGCCGTAGATCAGCAGCTTCTTGGGCACGCACCCGCGGATGACGCAGGTGCCCCCGACCCGATATTCCTCCGCCACCGCGACCTTCGCGCCATGCGCGGCCGATACGCGCGACGCGCGCACCCCGCCAGATCCCGCGCCAATGACGAAAAGGTCGTAGTCAAACTCGCTCATGAAGCCACTCCGCTTGTGTGCGGCGGATATGGCGGGTGCGGGGGCGAGTTACAAATGGGAATGTCGATCCCGTTGCTTATTCCCCCAGCGCCAGCCCAATGAGCGCCATGGTCGACGGATCGAAGCCGGTGGGGCCGTTCGCCTCGATCGACTTGGCGATCTCCTTGCCCAGCTCCACGCCGAACTGGTCGAAGGGGTTGATCCCCATCAACACGGCGTTCGCGAAAGTGCGATGCTCATAGAAGGCGATCAGCGCACCCAGCGCCTCTGGCGTCACATCGTCCAGCAGGATGGTCGTGGACGGCCGGTTGCCCGGATAGGCGCGCGCGGGATCGTCCGCATTCTCCTTGCCGCGCATCAGCGCCGCCCCCTGCGCGAAGCAGTTGACCAGCAACGCCCGGTGATGCGCGGGATCGAGCGTGTTGCCCGGCTCGATCGAGGCGATGAACTCGACCGGCGTCAGGATCGTCCCCTGATGCAGCAACTGGAACACCGCATGCTGCGCGTCGGTGCCCACTCCACCCCAGGTGATCGGCGCCGTCGGGCCATCGACCGGCGTGCCGTCGCGCTTCACGCTCTTGCCGTTGCTCTCCATCTCCAGCTGCTGGAGGTAGGAGGGCAGCAGCGCCAGCCGCTCGTCATAGGCGAACAGCGCGCGCGTCTGGCAACCCAGGACGCCGGTATAATATTGGTCCACGAAGGCGGCGATCAGCGGCGCGTTCTCCGCTGGCGGGGACAGGCGAAAATGCCGGTCCATCGCCGCCGCGCCCTCCAGCAGGCTTTCGAACGCGTCCCATCCCAGCGCCAGCGCGGCCGGAAAGCCGATCGACGACCAGAGCGAATAGCGGCCCCCCACCGATTCCGCGAACGGCAGGATGCGGGTTTCGTCCACCCCCCATTCGATCGCCTTGTCCGGCGCGGCGGTCAGCGCGATCACCCTGCCATAGGGGTCTTCCACGCCCGCCTCGACCAGCCAGTTGATCGCGCTGGCGGCGTTCAGCATCGTCTCGGTCGTCGTGAACGTCTTCGATGCGACCGCGATCAGCGTGGCATGAGGGTCGAACCCCTCGATCGCCCGCTCCAGCGCGGTGCCGTCCACATTGGACACGATCGCCACGTCATAGCGGACGCCGTCGCCGTCCAGCGCATCGACGATCAGCTTGGGGCCGAGCGCCGATCCCCCGATGCCGATGTGCAGGATATGGCGCACGTCACCCAGAGCGCCCGCCTCTATCGCGTCGATCAGTGCGCGCATCCGCCCATGCAGCACTTTGGCCCGCGCCACGCTGTCGGCATTACCCTCCCCTCGCTCGGCGGGATGTTCCGCCGCCCGGCCTTCGGTGTTGTTGACCGCAAACCCGGAAAACAGCGCATCGCGCTGCGCGGCAAAACCCTGCTCCTCGGCCAGCTTCAGGAATCCGGCCATCACATCGTCGGTCAGGTGCGTCTTCGACCAGTCGAAGCGGATCGGCCCCTGCCGCAGCACCAGCTTTTCCAGCCGGTCGGGATCGGTATCGAAGACGGACTTCAGGTCGGCTTGCGGAAGCGCGGCAATGGCCGCCAGTGCAGGGCTGGTCATGCGTGGAATGATCCTTTTGTGACGTTGGTCGAGATCGACGCTGCACCGGTCGATTCTGTCTCTTCCTAGACGGGTTGATCGTGCAATGCACCATCCGCCATGCTTGACGCGACCGGAAGGACGCCGCAAAAGCCGCAACGAGCCTTTTCCGGGCCGAAAGAAGGACGAAAAGCACCCTCCATGACCGCCAAATCCGAAACGCGGGACTTCCTCTGGTTTCTCGTCAAGCTGGGGCTGTTCGTCTTCATCCTGCGCAGCTTCATCGTCTCGCCCTTCAACATCCCGTCGGAATCGATGCAGCCGCGACTGCTGATCGGCGACTATCTGCTGGTCGCGAAATGGCCCTATGGCTATTCGCGTTATTCCCTGCCGTTCAGCGTGCCGCTGATCCCCGGCCGCATCCTTGCTTCCACGCCCCAGCGCGGCGACGTCGTCGTGTTCAAGGCACCGCCGAACCAGAAGAACGACTATATCAAGCGCGTGATCGGCCTCCCCGGCGACATGATCGCGGTGCGCGGCGGCACCGTGTATCTGAACGGCCAGGCGATCCCCAAGCAGAAGGTCGCCGACTTCGTCATTCCCGTGACGCCCAACATGATCAACGCCGCAGACAAGGAAGGCGCGCCCTCCCCCTGCTATCGCCCCAGTTTCGAGGAAGCCGCGCCGGGCGGCGGCCGCCAGTGCCGCTATCCCCAATATCGCGAGACGCTGCCCGGCGGGAAAAGCTATAACGTCCTCGACCTGGTTCCCGATGGCGCGGCGGACGACCGCGACACGGTGCTGGTGCCCGAAGGCCATCTCTTCATGATGGGCGACAATCGCGACCGCAGTGCGGACAGCCGCTTCCCTGCGGTCGAAGGCGGCGGCATCGGCCTCGTCCCCGAGAAGAATCTGGTGGGCAAGGCGCTGATTTCCGTCTTCTCGACTGACGGCAGCGCGAACTGGCTGCTGCCCTGGACTTGGGTTTCGGCTGCACGCTGGAGCCGCATCGGGGAAGGTTTTTGAATGTGAGCATTCCTCGGCCGGACACCGACGCCTGGCTGAAAGACCTGATCGGCCGCGCGCCGAAGAACCGCGCCGCCTTCGACCAGGCGTTGACCCATGGCAGCGCCAGCGCGGTCAATTATGAGCGGGTCGAGTTTCTCGGTGACCGGGTGCTCGGCCTGCTGGTGGGCGAATGGGTCTATGAACGTTTCACCGACGAACCGGAAGGCAAGCTGTCCCGCCGCTACAATGCGCTGGTTTCCGGCGAAACCTGCGCGGAGATTGCCCGCGCCGCCGGAGTGCCGACACATATGGTCCTGGGCAAGCAAGCGCGGGACGATGGCGCGGCGGACAGCGACAATGTGCTGGGCGACGTAATGGAGGCACTGATCGGCGCGCTCTATCTGGAAGGCGGACTGGACGAAGCCCGCACGCTCGTCCGCCGCCTTTGGGGGGACCGTGTCGACACCCAGACCAGCGCCCCGCGCCATCCCAAGTCCGCATTGCAGGAATGGGCCGCCGCCAACAAGCGCAAGCCCCCGGAATATGCGCTGGTCGACCGCTCCGGCCCGCAACATGCGCTGCGCTTCACGGTGGCCGTCTCGATCAAGGGGGCAGGCGAGGCAAGTGCCACCGGCGGATCGAAGCAGGAGGCGGAGACGGCGGCGGCAAAAGCCCTGCTGGATAAATTGGCGGGCTGACCTCGCATCATGCTACACTGCATGCTATCTAACGAATGGAACGAATTTGACGGCCGAAATCGAATCCCAGCGCTGCGGCGTCGTCGCCATCGTCGGCGCGCCCAATGCGGGCAAGTCCACGCTGGTCAATGCGCTGGTGGGGCAGAAGGTGGCGATCACCAGCCCCAAGGCGCAGACCACGCGCACCCGCGTGATGGGCGTCGCGATCGAAGGCGAAGCGCAGATCGTGCTGGTCGACACGCCCGGGATCTTCGCGCCAAAACGCCGCCTTGACCGCGCAATGGTGCAGGCCGCCTGGGGCGGCGCGCAGGGCGCGGACCTCATCGCGCTTATCGTCGACGGCAAGGCGGGTCTGGGCCCCAAGATGGAGCCGATCATAGAGGCGCTGACCCATCGCCCCGAACGCAAATGGCTGGTCCTCAACAAGGTCGACATCGCCATCAAGGAAAAGCTGCTGGTCCACACCCAGAAGCTCTACGAGCGGGTCGGGTTCGAGGAGACTTTCTTCATCTCAGCACAGACCGGCGACGGACTTGCCGAACTGAAAACCGCCTTCGCCAACGCCATGCCGGCGGGGCCGTGGCATTTTCCCGAGGATCAGGTCTCCGACGCGACCGACCGGATGCTGGCGGCGGAAATCACGCGCGAGCAGCTCTATCACCAGCTTCATGCGGAATTGCCATACGCTGCCGCTGTGGACACCGAACAATATAAGGAGCGCGAGGACGGATCGGTCGAAATCCACCAGCAGATCCTCGTCGCCCGCCCCACGCAGCGCGCTATCGTGCTGGGCAAGGGCGGCCAGCGCCTGAAGGAAATCGGGTCCAAGGCGCGCGCCGAACTGGCGGCGCTGCTCGGCGTCAAGGTCCACCTCTACCTCCACGTCAAGGTGAAGGAGGATTGGGAGGACGACCGCTTCATCTACCGCGACATAGGGCTGGATTGGGTGGAGTAAACCGAGGCCGTTACATATAGTGCTTCTGCGAACGCAGGAACACGAAGCCTTCGGTAGATGAGGGCTGTAAAGGGAGAGTTGGGATATGCGACTGTTGACGCCGCTCTGTTTCGGCCTGGCCCTGGCCGCCGCTACTGCCCACTCCCAAACCCCGCCGCCTTCGCCAAAGGCCTATGTGGTCGCGGAAATCACCGTGACCGACCCGGAAGCCTATAAGACCTATGTCGCCAAGGCGAGCATCGCGGCGGCCAAATATGGCGGCACCTATCTGGCGCGGGGCGGGCAGACGGTGCCGGCTGAGGGTGCGCCGCCCGCAGCCCGCGTCGTCATCATGGAATTTCCCAGCCTGGCGGCCGCCCGCACCTTCCAATTCTCGCCCGAGGAACAAGAGGCCTTGGCCCTCCGTCGCCGCGCCGCCACCGGCCGCCAGTTCATCGTCGAAGGCGTCGCGCCGCCCGCGCCTTGACGCTCTCAATCTCCGTTCGGTTCGAGCCTGTCGAGAACCAGGAAGCGCTGCGCTATCTGCTTCTCGTTAAGCTGGAAGTGAACGGCCGAGGGCTATTCGGCCGCCACCTTTTTCTTCGCAGGCGCCTTCTTGGCGGCCGGTTTCTTATCGCCGCTCTTCTTCGCCGCAGCCTTCTTGGCCGGTGCCTTCTTCCCCTTCTTCGCAGGGGCCGCCGCCGCGCGCGCGTCGATCAACTGGGCCGCTTCCTCCAGCGTCAGCGCATCCTGCTCGATGGTCTTGGGCAAAGTCGCATTGGTCGTGCCGTCGGTGACATAAGGGCCATAGCGCCCCGCCATCAGCTTGATCTCCGCCTCCGTGCGCGGATGCTTGCCCAGCACCTTCAAAGGCTCGCGCGAGGACGCGCCGCGCCCGCCTTTGTTTGCCGCGTCGGCGAGCTTGGCGACCGCGCTGTTCATGCCGACCTCGAAAATCTCGGCCGTATTGGCGAGCCGCCCATATTTGCCGTCATGCAGCAGATACGGCCCAAACCGACCGATATTCGCCACGATGGGCTTGCCCGTTTCCGGATGCAGCCCCACCTCGCGCGGCAGGCTGAGCAGCTTCACCGCCCAGTCCAGCGTTAGCTCCCCATCGGGCAGATCCTTGGGGATCGACCCGCGCTTGGCCTCCTTGCCCTCGCCCATCTCGATATAGGGTCCGAAGCGGCCCGACTTCTTGACGATGTCCTGCCCGGTCTCGGGATGCTGCCCCAACACCTCTGGCCCGGTATCGGCACCGCCCTCGCTACCACCGGGCTGGCCGAACTTGCGCGTATATTTGCACTCCGGATAGTTGGAGCAGGCGATGAACGCGCCGAACCGCCCGCCGCGCAGCGAAAGCTGTCCGTCACCACATAATGGGCAGGCGCGTGGGTTGCTGCCATCCGCCTTGGGCGGAAAGAGCATCGGCTCCAGGAACTTGTCCAGCTCGGCCGTGATGTCGGACGGCTTCTGCTCCATCACCTCGGCGGTCTTGGGCTTGAAGTCACGCCAGAAGGCTTCCAGCACCGCCTGCCACTGCGCCCGCCCGCCACTGATCTCGTCCAGCTCGTCTTCGAGGCCGGCCGTGAAATCGTAGGACACGTAGCGTTCGAAGAAGCGCTCCAGGAACGCCGTCACCAGCCGCCCGCTCTCCTCGGCGAAAAAGCGGTTCTTCTCGATCCGCACATAGTCGCGATCCTTCAGCACCTGAAGCGTGGACGCATAGGTGGACGGCCGCCCGATCCCCAATTCCTCCAGCTTCTTGACGAGGCTCGCTTCGGAATAGCGTGGCGGCGGCTGGGTGAAATGCTGCTCGGCCGTCACCTTCTTTTTCGCAGGGGCGTCGCCCACGGCCATGCGAGGGAGCAGCTTGCTATCGTCGTCCTCGCTGTCGTCCCGGCCCTCCTCATAGAGCGCCAGGAAGCCGGGGAAGATCACCACCTGCCCCGTCGCGCGCAACGCGTGGCTACCGGTGCCGTCCACCAGATCGACGGTCGTGCGCTCCAGCCGCGCGCTCGCCATCTGGCTCGCCAGCGCCCGCTTGAAGATCAGGTCGTAGAGCCGTGCATGATCGCCCGAACCCACCTTGTCGCGGCCGAACTCGGTCGGCCGGATGGCTTCGTGCGCTTCCTGCGCATTCTTGGCCTTGGTCTGATATTGGCGCGGTTTCTCCGGCAGGTAGCCGCCGTCATAACGCTCGGCGATGGCCTTGCGGGCGGTCGAGATGGCGCTGCCGTCCATCTGCACGCCGTCGGTCCGCATATAGGTGATCGCGCCGTCCTCATAGAGCTGCTGCGCGATCCGCATCGTGTGGCTGGCGGAAAAGCCCAACTTGCGCGCCGCTTCCTGTTGCAGCGTCGATGTGGTGAACGGCGCAGGCGGGTTGCGGGTGAGCGGCTTGGTCTCGACCTTGTCGACCGTGAAGCGCCCCGCTTCCACATCGGCCTTCGCCGCCATGGCGTCACCCTCGCGGCCGATGGTCAGCCGTTCGATCTTCTCGCCCTTCCAGCGGACGAGGCGCGCGGTGAAGGCCTGCCCCCCCTGCTCCATCTCGGCGGCGACCGACCAATATTCCTGCGGCACGAAGCTCTCGATCTCGCGCTCGCGCTCCACCACCAGCCGCAGCGCGACCGACTGCACCCGCCCCGCGGACTTCGCGCCCGGCAGTTTGCGCCACAGCACCGGCGAGAGCGTAAAGCCCACGAGATAGTCCAGCGCCCGCCGTGCGCGGTATGCGTCGATCAGATCCTCGTCCAGCGCGCGCGGCTGAGCCATCGCCTCCGTCACCGCCTGCTTGGTGATGGCGTTGAAGGTGACGCGGTCCACCTTCTGCGGCAACGCCTTCTTGGCGCGCAGCACTTCCTGCACATGCCAGCTGATCGCCTCACCTTCGCGATCAGGGTCGGTCGCCAGGATCAGGCGGTCCGCCTTCTTCGCCTCGTCCGCGATGGCTTTGAGCTGCTTGCCCTTGTCGCCGTAATTTTCCCACGACATGGCAAAGCCATTGTCCGGGTCCACCGACCCATCCTTGGCCGGCAGGTCGCGAATATGGCCGTAGCTCGCAAGGACGTGAAAATCGCCGCCCAGATATTTTTCAATGGTCTTCGCCTTGGCCGGCGATTCGACGATGACAAGCTGCATTTATGCCCCGGTTTGAAAGTCTCTCACGTATACGCGCGAGGGTGGAAAGAAAGGACGGCGCGCGTCAAGCGTCTAGGCTTCGATGCGCGTCCCCGCAATCCAGGCCCATATCGCCAGAGCGCCCGCAGCGCTGCTCGCCAGCAGCATCGCGTCCTGCCGCAACATGGGAAACAGCGACGCCCCCGCCAAGGCCCCGCCTACCAGTCCGGCCCATAGCAGCGCATAGCCGGTCCAGCCAGCGTGCCTCCGCCCGGTGATGAGGCCCGACAGGCCGAAGCCCACCCGAACCAGGCTCCCCGTCATATAGGTGACGCCCAGCGGGGCCTCTCCCTCCCTCTCGACCACGGCATTCTCCGCGCCCATGGCGATCGCCAGCAGCCCCGGCGTCCACAGCCCGCTCCATCTACTCACAGCCGCCGCGCCGCCCAGCAACAGCGCGACGAGCAGCAGCACCGCCGCGCTCTGCCGCGGCCCCGCCTTGGCCCCCGTTAC
>JACESO010000034.1 GCA_013911745.1 Sphingobium sp.
CGGGTCTCAACAGCAAATTTCTGAAGGTCGGTATCGCGTCGGCCGCTATGTTCGCCGCTCTTCCCGCGTGGGCGCAAACCGCCCCCGCCGCCGCGCCGGCCGCCCCAGCTGCGTCAACGCCGGCACCCGCAGCCGCTGCAGGCAATTTCAGCGACGCCGACATCAAGCAGTTCGCGGCCGCCGCCGTCGAAGTGACCAAGATTCAGCAGGACACGTCCATCGCGGATGCCGACAAGCAGCCCAAGATGGTCGCCGCGCTTCAGGCTTCGGGCATCGCGCCTGAAAAGTTCAACCAGATCGGTCAGGCCGCCGCCGCCGATCCGGCCCTGCAGCAGCGCATTCAGGCAGCAGCGCCGCCCGCTCCGGCAGCGGCCGCGCCGGCCGCGCCTGCCACCCCTGCTGGGCCGGCGACTCCGCCACAGCAGTAAGCCGCAGCTAGAGAGGACGAAGGGGAGGCTCTTGGCCTCCCCTTTTTTGCGCGCTAAGCGCGGCCATGGCCTCTCCAGTCTGGCATCCCTTCACCCAACATGGCCTTGAAGAGGCGATCCCGCAGGTCGTCAGCGCGGAAGGCGCGTTGCTGCATCTGGCGGATGGCCGCACCCTGATCGACGGCATTTCCAGCTGGTGGGTAACGACCCACGGCCATTGCGAACCGCGCATCGCCGCCGCCATCGCGCGACAGGCCGCCACGCTCGATCAGCTGATCTTCGCCGGCTACACCCACGGTCCGGCCGAAGAAGTCGCGCAGGGCCTGATCGATCTCGCCCCCCGCGCCCCTAGCCAGCCGACCCTCGCCCATGTCTTCTATTCCGACAGCGGCTCCACCGCGGTCGAGGTCGCGCTGAAGATGGCGCTTGGATACTGGCACAATCGCGGCGAGCCAGACCGCCACCGCATCCTGGTGCTGCAGCGCAGCTATCATGGCGACACGATCGGCGCGATGTCGGTGGGAGAAAGGGGCGTCTATAACGCCGCCTGGTCGCCGCTGCTGTTCGACGTCGGCACCATTCCTTTCCCTGCTCCGGGATCGGAACAGACCTGCCTGGACGCGCTGGAGGCCGCCTGCGCGCAAAAGCCCGCCGCCTTCATCGTCGAGCCGCTGATTCTGGGCGCGGGCGGTATGCTCGTCTATCCCGCCCACGTCCTGCGGGAGATGGCCGCCATCTGCCGCCGCCATGGCGTACTCTTCATCGCGGACGAGGTGATGACGGGCTGGGGCCGCACCGGCACGCTCTTCGCCTGCGAACAGGCGGGCGTCGTGCCGGACATCATGGCCGTGGCGAAGGGCATCACCGGCGGCGCCATTCCCCTCGCTGCCACGCTCGCCACCGGCCCGATCTTCGACGCGCATCGCTCCACCGACCGGGCGAAGCTCTTCTATCATTCGTCCAGCTACACCGCCAACGCCATCGCCTGCGCCGCGGCAGCCGCGAACATCGCCATCTGGTGCGAGGAGGATGTGCTCGGGCGAATCGCAGCCCTTACGGCCGGCATCGCCTCACGACTTGCCGATCTTGCCCGCCATCCCGCCTACGCCAACCCGCGCCAGCTGGGCGCGATCGCGGCGATCGACCTCGTCGCGCCCGACGCCGGATACCTGTCCGATCTCGCGCCGCGCCTGCGCGCCTTTTTCCTGGAAAAGGGCCTCTTGCTGCGCCCCTTGGGCAACACCATCTACCTAATGCCGCCCTATTGCCTCGATGCCGGACAGCTCGATGCGATCTTCGCGGCGCTGCATGCCGCCGGTGACAGATACGGCACGCAAGCCTGACTTTCATTTTGCACCATTTGGCGCTATGGCGGCGCGATTTTACGCATATCCGGGATATTATGGCCAAAGAAGAACTGCTTGAGATGCGCGGACAGGTTGTGGAGCTTCTCCCCAACGCCATGTTCCGCGTGCGTCTGGAAAATGATCACGAAATTCTCGGCCACACGGCCGGCAAGATGCGCAAGAACCGCATTCGCGTTCTCGTGGGCGACGAAGTGCTCGTCGAACTCACTCCCTACGACCTGACCAAGGGTCGGATCACCTACCGCTTCAAATAAGCCGCAGATCACGATGCGGCTCATCCTGGCTTCGGCTTCCCCCAGACGGCGCGACCTTCTGGGCCAGATCGGCGTCGTGCCCGATGCGGTCGATCCGGCCGACATCAACGAAACGCCGTTGAAGGCGGAGCTGCCTGACGCCTATGCCGCGCGCGTCGCGGCTGAAAAAGGCGCGCTCGTGGCGCTGCGGCATCCCGGCGCGCTCATCCTGTCGGGCGACACCGTGGTCGCCGCGGGCCGCCGCATCCTGCCCAAAGCAGAAAGCGCGGAAGAGGCGCGCCGATGCCTCGCCCTGCTCTCCGGCCGCCGCCACCGCGTGTGGAGCGCCATCACCCTGATCGATGGCGAGGGTCGCGCGCGCCACCGGCTTTCGGCCAATGTCGTCATCTTCAAGCGGCTCGACCGGGCGGAGGTCGATGCCTATATCGCCAGCGACGAATGGCGGGGCAAGGCAGGCGGCTATGCGATACAGGGCCGCGCCGCCGGCCTCATCCGCGCGATCCAGGGCAGCCATAGCGCGATCATGGGCCTGCCCCTTTACGAAACCCGCGCGCTGCTCAAGGCAGCGGGCTATCCACTGGACTGAGGAGGGATGGCAAGGGACATGATCCATGTCCCGGTTCGACCATCCCGACCAACAGGATAACGCACATGGCCGAATGGCTCTATGAAGAAGGGATCGGCGAGGCCCGCGCCGCGCTGATCGAACATGGCAAGCTGGTCGAGGCACTGGTGGAGCGCGAGAGCGACGCCGTCCGTGCCGGCGCGGTCGTTCAGGGCCGCCTCGTCGCCACCCTCATCCCAAAGAAGCGGGGCGTCGTGCGCCTCATATCGGGCGAGGAGGCGCTGCTCGAACCCATCCCGCCCCGACTGGCCGAGGGCGCCAACGTCCTCGTCGAAATCCTGCGCGAAGCCGTCCCCGAAGAAGGCCGCCCGAAACGCGCCAAGGCCCGCGTCGCGCCGCAGGGCGTCAAGCCGCATCGCGGCCCCAGTCTGCTTCAACGCATCCGCGCGACCGGCATCCCCGTCCTCCCCTGCCCCGCGCATGAGGAAGACCGGCTGGAAGCGCATGGCTGGAGCGAGCTGATGGAGGAGGCGATGAGCGGCGAGGTCGGCACGGAAGCCGCCGCCCTGCGCCTCTATCTGACCCCGGCCATGCTGCTGATCGACGTGGACGGCTCGCTCCCGCCCGCGCAGCTTGGCCCCAAGGGCGCGAAGCTCGCGGCGCAAACCGTCCGCCGCATGGGGCTTGCGGGGTCGATCGGTATCGATCTGCCGACCATGAACAACAAGGACGAGCGCACGATCGCCGCCGCGCAGATCGATAAATATCTGCCGCTCCCCTTCGAGCGCACGGCGGTGAACGGTTTCGGCTTCCTTCAGATCATCCGCCGCCGGGAGCGCGCCAACCTCATGGAACTGCTGCGCGAGGATCCGCTGCTTACCGCCGCCATGGCGCTGCTGCGCCGGGCGGAACGGCATGGCCAGGGCGGCCCCGCCACGGTCACCGCCGCGCCCGCCATCATCGACCTGCTGCACAAGCGCCCGGACTGGATCGAGCAGCTCGCCCGCAGGCGCGGCGGCGCGATCGCCTTGGCAAGCGACGCGGCACTCTCCATATCGGCAGGCCATGTCGCCTAAACCCGCCTCCTGCCCCATTTGCGGCCAGCCCTCGCAGCCCGCTTCGCGCCCCTTCTGCAGCCCCGCCTGCCGCGATCGCGACCTGCTCCAGTGGCTGGCCGAAGGCTATCGCGTGGCCGGCGCGCCGGCCGATCCGATGGCGCAAAAAAATGATGCCGAAGGGCTGGACAGCGAAGCGGATTGACGCTTATAGGCACGCCTCCATCCGGCGGCCCGGCCGCCCGAAAGCCCCGTGCCCGGGTAGCTCAGTTGGTAGAGCATGCGACTGAAAATCGCAGTGTCGGCGGTTCGACTCCGTCCCCGGGCACCATTTCCCTTATTTTTCATGTCCATAGCCGTCCGGAATTGACGGTATATTCGACCCGTTTGCGGTATCTCGTCCGCCCGCGTCCGCCTCCGTGCCTTGTCACCTGGGCGCGCCAGCGGTATTTATTCTTGGCACTGAAACCGGGAAAACACCGCCATGCTTACAGATGCCGCCATCCGTAAAGTCGGGCTCCGCGAGAAGCCGTTCAAGGTCGGTGGCATGCATGGTCTCTATCTGCTCGTGAACCCAACCGGCTCGCGATACTGGCGGTGGAATTTCTCCCATCGTGGCAAGCGGCAGACTTTGGCGCTCGGCGTTTATCCGAAGTCTCGCTCAAGGAGGCTCGGGAGAAGCGCCTGGAAGCCAGCAAGCTGCTCGAGCGTGGCGCCAACCCGTCCACCCACAAGAAGCTGGCACGCGCCCTCGCCCTCAACGGTCACGAGCAGGTCTATGCTGCTACTCCATGGTTTTGGTCGAATCAGTATGATCCGAAGCTGCAGACGGTCGAACTATCGATGGGTCACGATCAAGTGGTCGTCCGCGGCGATCCCGGAAAGCGGGCCTTTTCGGTTGTCTATCTGAGGCAAGGCAGGGTCATCGCACTGGACTGCGTGAAACGTGTTAAAGACAATATATACGGGGTAGGAAGCTGGTGAAGGCTGGTGCGCGTTTTTCTCCTTTGAGGCTGAGGGATTATAGCGAGCAGTTGAGCGGCATGTTACATTAAAAATTCTCAGTGATTCATCAGTTAATGAATATTTATTCATTGATATATGGTTACTCATTGTTACGTTGCCGACTTTGATCTTTCCCAACTCCATTTATATTGACGTAAGGCTCTTCTATCTCGGTCCTATGTACCGTCCCCAACCTGCAAGCTTATCGGACCGGCGAGCTCACGCGAACGAATTCCGCTTTCACCGAGCCACCGTCGGGGCGCGTGAAGTTCTCGAACATCCTGTCCCCGCGTACAGAGAGGCTCAGCTCTCGCGTCCCACGCACGCTACCAATCCAGTTCGGGAAAGTCGCTCCTTCAACCCGATTGCCAGTGAAGCGTCCGCTCTGGTCCACGGTGTAGGTGCCGAAAAAGCCGATGCTGCTGCCCATAGCGCGTCGATTTTCCGCGTCCGTCCCTTCCCCTCGCCTGTCCGAAGTGAAGCGCGGGGTGTCGGCATCGGTCAAGACCTCGACGAAGTGCATATCCGTCGTGAAGACCAACATGCCAGCGGGACGTAGGCCGTAAGGATGGCGCACCTCGCCATTCTCCTCAAGCGTAGCCGAGACCATTCGCCAGGTGCCCAGAACCTCATTTGGCCGGGGAGGCTTAGCTTGGGCAAATACCACGCTCGTGCTTAAGGCGACAGTGGCTACGATTGCGGGGCTTGCCAACCGCCTCATGATCGGTCTGCCGCGTAAGCCACGTCTCGCTGCCCGTGCAACTCATCGAGACGCCGCGAGAGTTCGCGCTCGATATTGTGGTAAGCGACGCTTCCCAAGGCGACGCGCCGTGCTGGCACGGCCGCATCGCCAGCGGTGATCATGGCATCGGCCGACCGCTCAACGTCACCCTTGATAACGAAGCTGCCATCCGCGATCGCCCGGCGCACTTGGCCCACCGCGGTGTCGTCGTAGATTGGGTTCTCCGGCGCGCGGTCCAGAGCGGTGCCAAAGCCAGTCCCGGTCGGCCCAGGCTCGATGATGGTAAAATCGATGCCGAACGGCGCGACCTCCTGAGCGATAGCTTCCACAAAACCTTCGATCCCCCATTTCGTCGCGTGGTATAGGCTGAAATTCGGGTAGGCGACCTGTCCACCTTCTGACGATACCTGCAGGATGCGACCGCCGCCCTGCGCCCGCAAATGTGGGACCGCCGCCCGGATGAGCTGAATGGATGCAGTCAGGTTGGTCGCAATCTGGCGGTCGATCTGGGCATCTGAAAGCTCCTCGGCGGCGCCAAAGAGACCGTAGCCAGCGTTGCTGACCACGATATCGATCCGGCCGTTCGCGAATGCGCGGTCGATCTCTTGTCGAAGCGACCTGGTATCGGTGAGTTCCAGCTCGATGATCTTCAGGCGGTCGCCGTTCCGCTGCGCCAGATCCTGCATGGCATCGCTACGGCGAACCGTCGCGTGAACAAAATCGCCCCGTTCGAGCAACTTGCGCGTCATCGAAAGGCCAAGGCCCGAGGACGCTCCGGTGATGAACCAAGACTTCATGGCAAACTCCTTTGAAACATGAGTTAGGAGCGCCTCGACGACATGATAAGCATCACTAATCAGCATGGGCTGGTGAAGGAAACACACCAATGATTGATGTCAGCTTGCCGGAGTTGAGGGCGTTCGTCACAGTCGCGCAGCAGCGTAGCTTCCGCCGCGCTGCGGATCTGGCGGGCGTCTCGCGCTCGTCGCTTAGCCATGCTCTGCGAGCGTTGGAACGCCGGCTCGGCACACGCCTTCTTCACCGGACTACCCGCAGCGTTGCACTCACCGAAGCGGGAAATCAGTTGCTCGCCCGCTTAGCGCCGATGTTGCGCGAAATGGACGAGATGCTCGGCGCGGTTGGTCGCGACGGCGGCGCAGTCGGCGGTGTGTTGCGCATCAACGCCAACGAAGGGGGCGCCCGGTGGCTACTCCGGCACACCGTTCCCGCCTTCCTACGGCAGTATCCCCATGTGTCGCTGGAACTGCTCACTGATGGGAGGCTGATCGACATCGTTGCGGAAGGGTTTGATGCGGGTGTACGGCTTTACGAGGCAGTGCCGCAGGACATGGTTGCAGTGCCGTTCGGAGGGGACACAAGATTCATCGCGGTCGCCGCACCGGCCTATGTCGCCGAACACGGAACTCCGCAAACCCCACAAGACCTACAACGCCATCGTTGCGTTCGGCAGCGCTTGCCCAGCGGTAAGGCCTATCGTTGGGAGTTTGCGCGGGACGGCGAGGAACTTGCGGTCGACGTGCCGGGCGATGTCACCCTCGACAACAACACACTGATGATCGAGGCGGCGATCGGCGGCTTGGGCATAGCGTTCGTTCCGGAATCCTATGCGCGCCTGGCGCTTGACGAACAGCACTTGATCACCCTGCTCGATGATTGGTCTCCTCCCGGCCCCGGTCTGTGCCTATACTATTCTCGCAACCGGCATCTTCCCGCGGCGCTGCGTGCGTTTATCGAGGTTGTTCGGTCCACGGATCCAAACTCGGCGCCTCACGGAAACCGTGACCCAGTCGCCTCGTAAACGTCTTGCATTATGGCGGTTTAGGCAAGTTTTTCGAAGGATCAGGCCTTCGTTGTTAAGGGTGAGCATCCTATCCTGAGGCAATGTTCCCGTCAGAATAGAGCCAGTCGTATGTCGTTCGCACTCGTGGTCAATGGCCACGCCCATCAGATAGCGGAGGATGGGCAAACGCCGCTTCTGTGGGTGCTCCGCGACACGCTGCATCTCACGGGCACTAAATATGGCTGCGGGATCGCCCAGTGTGGCGCTTGCACCGTGCATGTCGATGGCCAGCCCATGCGCTCCTGCTCCTTGCCCCTGGAAGCAGCTGCTGGGTCACAGATCATCACGATCGAAGCGGTTGAAGGGCGTGAAGCGGACGCTCTGCGTGCTGCCTGGGTGAGGCGCGACGTGCCGCAATGTGGGTTCTGTCAGTCGGGCCAGCTCATGAGCGCCGTGGCGCTGCTCCGCGTAAAGGCTGTTCCAACCGACGACGATATCGATCGCGCCATGAGTGGCAACATTTGCCGGTGCGCAACCTACAACCGCATCCGGGCGGCGATTCATGACGCAGCGGGATCGTCGCCTTCTCAGGCGAAGACGGCGTGAGGTGGCGACGTCCAGCCCGTGCGGGAACCTCCCGTCGTCGCCGACTTCGGATCGGTTGCATGCCGCTTCTGGCGATCATCATCGGCGTCATCGTTCTCATCGCAGCGATTGCGTTATGGCCCCGCGCCTTGCCGCAACCCGAGCCCATCGCTGCCGCGCCGCCCAAGAACGATGTGGCGCACCTCCGACCGGTTGCGTCATTCGCCTCGATCGGTGATCCCGCAGTACGCTCGCTCGCCTTGTTCGCGGAAGCCGGGCGCGTGATCCAGCATCCGCGTTGCATGAATTGCCATCCCCGCAATGGTCGGCCGACGCAAACCGACGCGATGCAACCGCACGTTCCCTGGGTATCGCGCGGCCCGGACGACGCAGGCGAACCGACGCTGCGCTGCTCGACCTGTCATCACGGCGCGAACTTCGAAGCGTCGGGTGTGCCCGGCAATCCCAAATGGAAGCTCGCGCCGATCGAGCTGGCCTGGCAGGACAAGTCGCTTGGGGATATCTGCCGCCAGATGCTCGATCCGGCGCGCTCGCACATGGATCGCGCCGCGCTGCTCCACCACATGACGGAAGACGAGCTCGTCGGCTGGGCATGGCATCCGGGCGGCGCCCGCAGCCCCGCACCGGGTACACAGGCGGAGTTCGGTGCGCTCATCCAGGCCTGGCTCGAAACCGGCGCGAGGTGCCCCGCATGAATTCTCCACGCGAAGATTCCAGCCCGCCGCGGCCTTCGAAACGCGGCTTTCGCATGACCCGCCGCCGGATGATCCTGGGCGGCTCTCTCATCGGCGGTGCGCTGGTGGTGGGCTACACCGCGACCCACCCGATGGAGGTGGGCGGCGCGATCCTGAGCGGCGGCGGCACCGACCCAGAGCCGAGCGCGTTCGGTTCGTACATCCGCATCGCCCCGGATGGCTCCGTCACCGTCGTGAACCGCCAACAGGAGCTTGGTCAGGGCATCCATGCCGGCTTGGCCGCAATCGTCGCCGAGGAACTGGACGCCGATTGGGACCGAGTAAAGGTCGTCGACTCCCATAGCAATTTTCGCGCCTATGGGCCGCAGGGCTCGGTCGGATCGCGCTCGATCTCATCGAACTGGGATCTGATGCGCAATGCCGGGGCCGCTGCGCGGTCGATGTTCGTCGATGCCGCTGCTTTGCGCTGGGGCATTCCGCCGCGGCTTATCGACGTCCGGGATGGTGTCGTCTCCCATCCCGGCTCGAACCGCTCCGCCACCTTCGCTGAGCTACTCGCCGAGGCATCCCGGCAGGCCCCACCGCAGCAGCCGACGCTCAAGCAGCCGAAGGACTATCGCCTGATCGGCACGGATCGGGTGCGGCGCAAGGACAGCGTGCCCAAGAGCACCGGCGCGCAGATCTATACACAGGACATCCGACGGCCTGACATGCTGGTCGCCATGGTCGCGCACAGCCCGCGCTTTGGCGGCAAGCTCGCGCGGTTCGATCCCTCCGACGCCCGTAAGGTAAAAGGCGTGGTCGACGTCTTCGCGATTGAAAGCGGCGTTGCGGTGGTTGCGCAGAACAGCTTCGCTGCGCGCAAAGGCCGTGAGGCGCTGCGTATCGAGTGGGACGACAGTGAGGCGGAGAAACGATCGACGCCCGATCTGATCCGCTACTATCACGACCTGGCTGCCGGCCGTGGTGACGTAGAGCCTAGCGATTTCGCCATGAAAGGCGACGAGCCCGAAGCGCCGTTCAGCGGGGACGTTGTCGAGTTTGCGTTCGACTTCCCCTATCTGGCCCATGCCCCCATGGAGACACTCGACTGCGTAGCAGCGGTCAACGGCCGGCATGTTTCGATCACGTCAGGCGCTCATATTCCTATTATCGACCAAGTGCGGGCGGCGCTGACGGCTCGTACGATTCCGGGCCTTGTCGATGTCGAGGTCATCCCCGCCGGCGGCTCCTTCGGGCGTCGCGGCGTGATGAGCGCCGACTATGTCGTCGAATGCGTACGCATCGCGAAACGCACTAACGGACGGCCGGTCAAGATGATCTGGACGCGCGAGGACGAGATGATGGCCGGCTATTTCCGGCCGATGTCCCATCACCGTCTCTGGGTGCAGATGGGACGCGACGGCTTCCCCGAACGCTGGCGTATCCACAGCGTCTGTCAGCCGCTTGTTCTGGTGGGCCCGAACAGTCAGGCCGTCGAAGGCATCGAGGGTTCTCCCTATTTCTCGACAGCGTCGACCGTGGACGGGAAGGTGTTCAGCCCTTCCTTCGCGGTGCCGCCCTCCTTCTGGCGATCGGTCGGCCATTCCCACACCGCATTCGTGATGGAGCATATCGTCGATCAGCTCGCTCAACGTGCCGGCCGTGATCCCGCCGAGTATCGTCGGATATTGTATGAAAGAGGAGGCGACCGGCGCCGCCTGGGCTTGCTCGACGAGCTTTGCCGCCGCTCGGAATGGGGCAAACCGATCGAAGCAGGTTGGGCGCGCGGTCTTGCCATC
Source organism: Sphingobium sp. (assembly GCA_013911745.1). Classification (GTDB taxonomy): domain Bacteria; phylum Pseudomonadota; class Alphaproteobacteria; order Sphingomonadales; family Sphingomonadaceae; genus Sphingobium; species Sphingobium olei. The sequence continues at coordinate 10,300 of JACESO010000034.1, forward strand.
CACGAAACCTACGGAACGCTGGTCGGCCAGGTAGCGGCGGTCGGTCTGGATCAGGGCAGACCTGTCGTTCGCCGCGTCGTCGCAGTCGTTGACTGCGGCATCGCCGTTTCGCCGGACCAGGTCGCAGCGCAGATGGCAGGCGGCATCGGCTTCGGCCTTTCTGCCGCGCTGTACGGCTCGATGACGCTCAAGGACGGTGTCGTCCAGGAGACGAACTTCGACACCTATCCGGTCTTGCGCATGAACGAGATGCCGGCGGTCGAGACGCACATCCTTCCTTCCACCAATCGCCCCACCGGCATGGGTGAACCTGGAGTCCCTCCAATCGCCCCCGCCATCGCGAACGCCCTGCTGGCGCTGACGGGCACGCCAAGGCAAGGCCTCCCACTCAGTGGGGCGTCCTTCCACGGAGATCAAGGGCGTCACCCACAACCCTTCGTTTAATCTCAAAGAAAAGGCCTTCTTCGACGCCAATTTGCGTCCCTTTTCGCACCGTTTGACATTGGAAATACGGCGCGAGTCGCATCATCTGCTCGTCTACCGGCCGATACAGGTCGGTCATCTTCAATCTCCTTACGGAGCATGAATCAGCTCGCAGCGCGACTATCAGTGGTTCCTGACCCAAGCTTGACCGATTAATGAGGCGCGAAACTGTCAGGTGACATCCGTTTTTGCCGTTGCAAAGGCTGGGAGGGCGACCGAAAGAGGGGCAATGAAATACTGGCAATCCTTCGTTGCAGCCTGCCTCGTTTCCCTTCTAGCTTTTGGAAATTCCAGCCGGGCACAGTCCTCACCCGCCGAACTGTATGGTGACCTTTTCCGCCGCATCCAGCTGGAAAAGCTGTTTCCCGACGGCAAGACCTTCGTCGATGCCGTGCCGCGGCTGGACCCCGGCGCGGTCATGGCGGCCTATCGGCAGCAACGGCCCCGCGACAAGGATGCGCTGCGCGGCTTCGTGCTGCGGCATTTCAGGGTGCCGGGCGTCAACGATCATGATGCGTCCAACCTGCGCGACCATGTGCGCGCGCTCTGGCCGGTTCTGGTCCGCCAGCCCGTGGAGCGGCAGGCGGGAAGTTCCGCGCTGCCGCTGCCCGCGCCCTTCATCGTTCCGGGAGGGCGCTTTCGCGAAATCTATTATTGGGACAGCTATTTCACCATGCTTGGGCTGGCCGTCGATGGCCAGCAGCCGCTGATCGAAAGCATGCTGGTGGACTTCACCGCCACCATCGAAACCTATGGCCATATCCCCAACGGCATGCGGACCTATTATCTCAGCCGGTCGCAGCCGCCCTTCTTCGCGCTGATGCTGGACCTGTCGAAGGATGATACGCCCGCGCTCGCCGCGCGCCGGCTAGCGGCGCTGCGGCAGGAACATGCCTATTGGATGAAGGGCGCCGCCTGCGCCATCGCGAGCGGCGCGTGCGAGCGGGTCGTGCGAATGCCCGACGGCACGTTGCTCAACCGCTATTGGGACGACAAGGACACGCCCCGCGACGAATCCTATGCGGAGGATGTGGCGACCGCTGCGGAGGCTGGCGGCGATAAGGGCAAAACCTACCGGCATCTGCGCGCGGGGGCGGAAAGCGGATGGGATTTCAGTTCGCGCTGGTTTGGCGATGGCCGCTCCATCGCGGCGATCCATACCACGGAGATCGTGCCGGTTGACCTCAACAGCCTGATGCTGGCGATGGAGCAACGGATCGAGGTGCGCTGCCGCAAGGCGGGCGACACGGCCTGCGCCAACGAATTCGCCGGGCTGGCGCGCACACGCAAGGCGGCGATCGACCGCCATCTGTGGGTCGGCCGGGAAGGTCGCTATGCCGACTGGGACCGCGAGACCCGGCGTCCCACGCCGGTTCTGTCGGCTGCGACCCTCTATCCGCTGTTCGTCGGCGCCGCCTCCCCCGCGCAAGCCAGCGCGGTTGCCGCGACCGTCCGCGCGAAGCTGCTGGGCCGGGGCGGCCTGCGCACCACGCCCAACCAGACCGGCCAGCAATGGGACCAGCCCAATGGCTGGGCGCCGCTGCAATGGGTGGCGATCGACGGGCTGGCGCGCAACGGACAGGCGACCCTAGCGCGGGACATTGCCGGACGCTGGATCGGCACGGTCGCGGCGGCCTATGTCGAAACGGGCAAGATGCTGGAGAAATATGATGTGGAGGAAAGGAAGCCGGGCGGCGGCGGTGAATATCCGCTGCAAGACGGCTTCGGCTGGACCAACGGCGTCACCAGCGCGCTGCTGGAGCGCTATCCCGACATCGTTACGGACCTGGATCAGGCGGAAACAAAAGCCGCCCTCCGCTAACGAAAAGGAGCCGGACGATCGGATCGTCCGGCTCCTTTTTAATCTCGCGACGGGCGCGCCGGTCAGGAAACCAGCGCGCGCGTCATGCCATCAAAAGCTGTAAGCCGCGCTGAACCGGAAGGACCGGCCCAGGATCGGGCGCGCCAGGATCGTGCCCGAACCCTGCGACCCGATGATGCGCGGATTGCCTTCGGTCAGGCCCAGCTCGTCGGTCAGGTTGTTGCCCGTCACCGCCAGCTTCAGGCGCTGATTGACCTCGACCGAAACGCCCGCGTCCAGCTGATAATAGTTGGGCAGCAGTTGCGCATTTTCCGGATCGGAGAAGCGGTCGCCCGTATATTGCAGCGTGGCGAAGATGGACGGGCGGAAATTGCCGATCTCCAGCTCGTAGCTTGGCGTCACGCGCCACATCCACTTGGGCTGGCGCTGCACGCGGTTGCCGGTATTGTCGATGGTGCCGTTGCCGCTGAAGAAGCCGCGATAGGTGCCGTCGAGATAGGTGCCCGCCGCCGCGATGCTGAAGCCCGCGAACGGACGGATCACGCCTTCCAGCTCGACGCCGGTCGCCTTGGCGCCGCCGACGGACTCGTTGGGCACGCCGTTGATGATCTGCGTCGTGGCCAGCCCGTCGAACTTGTTGTGGAACAAGGTCGCATAGAGGTTGACCAGCGGGGTCGAAACCTTGAGCCCGCCCTCATAGGTCTCGACCTTCGAGATCAGGGTCAGGCCCTCGCGCAGATTGTCGAACTGCGGAAAGCTGTTGCCCCGGCTGTAGCGGGCAAAAACGCCGACCTGGTTGGTGAAGTCGTAATTGGCGCCCACCGTCCACGACCAACGCGACGCGCCATAGTCGATGCGGTTGGCGCGGCCCAGCTGGACCGTCCGGTCATACAGGGTAGCGGCGCTGCCGTCCTGATCGAACGCGGCTCCAGACGTCGCCACGTCGCCCGTCACCTCGTGCCGCTGCCAGCGCACGCCGCCGTCGACGCGCAGCTGATCGGTGATCTGCAGCTCGTCCACCGCGTAGAAGGCGATGTCGCGTCCTTCATAGCGGCCGCTCACCAGGAAGCTGTCGCCCGACGTGAAGCCGTCGCGCGTGGCCACACGGCCGTCGCCCAGCGTCAGGTTCAGGCGGCGCGCATTTGGCTCCGCCGTCAGCAGCACGTCGTTGCCGAGTGCCCAGGTATCGCGCGTGGTGTAGTTGGCAAGGTAGAAGCCGCCGGTCAGCTTGTTGCCGCCCGCGCTGAATTCAAGCGCCAGGTCGTTGACGAAGGCATCGATCCGCTTGCGCACGTCCCAGATGCCTGCGCGCATGACCTGCGTACCGGCGGGCGCCGCTGCGCCGCCCGACGCGAAGGTCAGGCGACCCACGGTCGATCCCGCGCCACCCAGCGCCACCGCCATGTCGGTGGCGCTCATCGGCGCGTCGGTCGGCACCAGACCGACCGTGTTGGCCGTGCCCCACAGATAGCTGGCCCGTTCACGCAGGCGCAGATTGTCGACCAGCTCATAATCAAAGCTGAGGCCCAGATTGCCGATCTTCGCGCCACGCCCGTCAGCCAGGTCAACGGTGCGGCCGGCATTGTTGGTGGTGATACGCGTGTCCTGGCTGGCGAGCGCGCCGGTGCCATGGTCGAAATTGGCGAACTGGCTGATCTTGCTGCCGTCCTGGACGACCGGGATGGGCAGCAGCCACTGGCCATGATCGTTGAGATAGCGGCCGTAGATCAGCACAGAGCCGCGGCCGTCGAAATCGTGACGGATGTTGGCGGTCACCTGCCCGCCTTTTTCGGCGCGGAACCGCGGATCGCGGATGCCGTTGCCCTGGGCGTAATAGCCGCCGACCATGAAGGTCGTGTCCTGGCTGATCGGGCCGGAAATCCAGGCGTCGCCGCGCATCTCGTCATAATCGGTGTAGGACAGCTTGGCGAAGCCCTTCAGCGTATCGCCGCCTTCGCGCTGCTGCACGTTGACGGTCAGGCCCGGCTGCCCGTTCGAAAATAGCGAACCGGTGCCGCCACGCACGGCTTCCACGCGCTCGACGGTCTCGTCGAGGCGGATAAGCTGCGAATTTTCGAGGAAGGACAGGGTTGGCGGCGGGAAGAAGGGCACGCCGCCCAACTGGAAGGTAACGAACTGCGCGTCGCCGCCCGACGGATAGCCGCGCACGAAGATGTTCGCGCCATTCTGGCCGCCTGAGCTTTCCGCGCTGACGCCCGGAATGGTGCGCAGCAGGTCAGCAGTGCTGTTGGGCGCAGCGCGGGCTATCGCCTCGGCACCAAGGCTGGTGACGGCGAAGGCCGCGTCCTGACGCCGGGTGCCGCCGCCAGCCGTGCCGACGACGACGATGTCCGCCTGGCTTTCGTCGGCAGCGGCCTGGGCACCGTCCTGCGGCGCGGTCTGCGCGTTCGCGGCCGTGCCGGCGGCGAAGAGAGCAAAGGGTGTGACGCTTGCCAGAAGCCATCTGCAAGCGGATGTACGTTTGGTCTGCATTTTGTCCTCCTGTGCCCCCGGCATTCTCGATGGAGCCGGATCGCAATCATCGTTGGGAAGTCGTCGTGCGATATCTTCCACTGCCCACTTTGTGTCACGGGCGTAACGGCGTCCTGAAGGCTCAATGGAGCGATCGCAATACGGTTTTGCACCTATTTCAATTCCATAGCGACGTGTGACATTGACGCATCACAAGGCTCGCATGATGTTGACGAGGGGCGGCCGCATACTGGCCACAACCCCCAGCTTGATGCCGATCGAGGGCCGCGGATTGCTGACCGACTGAAGGATGTCGTTAAGACTGCAGGTGAGTGGGCCTCTTCGCTTGAGATCGAGTCCATGCGGATGGAAGAGTCGCGGAGGCAGCGGTCGTGGGGATCGCCGACCCGCGCTGGGGGGGGACGGCCGGTCGCGTGCGTCCTGTTCGTCGAGGGGGCCAGCACCACGTCAACCGCGCTGCGAGATAAATTGCAGGCCGGGCTGAGGTGAGCGCCATATCGCGCCACGCTGTTCCGGACCCATCCACTTCTGTGAGGCACTTCCAAAGACCAGCGTCGGAAGGTCGGCAAGAAGCTACTGCAGGCTTGCCTCGGAGAATCTTCGGAGCAGGTGCGCCGCCTTCGTCATCCATGGAGGGCTCGGGTGGGCCTGTGGACACAGAATTTACGAGTTGATGCCAGCCGCGCTCATTTGGTGGTACGGCCAGGCTAGGATATAACGGCCTCTACGTCAGGGCGCGCTAGTGGGAGCGAGGCTCCGAAGCTTTCTTCTTAGAACTTTGCCGACCGCCGATTTTTGGAATTGCGTCGACAAAACGATGGTGCGCGACACCTTGTAGGCGGTCAGGTTACCACGGCAATGCGCCAGCACCAAGTCAGCCGACAAAGTCTCGTCCCGCCGGACAATATATAGCGCGACAGCTTCCCCGCCTAGGCCATCGGGAATTCCGACACATGCACATTCCGCGACGCCTGGCAGTTCGAAAATCACTGCTTCGATTTCGTTGGGATAGACGTTGAAGCCTGAGGACGGTAAAGCAACAGGTGCTCCAACCGGCTTCTTGACCGATCAGGCGATCATTGCGCGGCTTTAGAATGCGGTTTCCGGCCGGTTTCCACCCACCCACGCAAGGCTGAGGTCGTGAGTTCAATCTTCATCGGCAGCGCCATTTTCCTCCCTTCTCTAGCTATGTTTGCCGGCGATCGACGCGATTGACTGTTGCATTGCAGCAGGGGGTGGCGTTTGATCGCGCCATGCTCAAGGCCGCGCTTCACCATCTGACATCCTATCGCTACAGCAAACCGATCCGCCTGGGACCGCAGGTGGTTCGCTTGCGACCGGCGCCGCACGGTCGGACCAAGGTGCCCAACTATGCGCTGAAGATCGAACCGGCGACCCATTTCCTCAATTGGCAGCAGGATCCGCACGGCAACTGGCTGGCCCGCATCGTCTTCCCCGATCCGGTCGATCATTTCTCCATCGAGGTCGATCTTCTTGCCGACCTCGACATCATCAATCCCTTCGATTTCTTCGTCGAACCCTATGCGGAAAATTACCCGTTCGCATATGACGAGCAGCTGAAGACCGATCTCGCCGCCTATTTCGATATCGAGCCGCAAGGGCCTCTTTTCGATGCGCTGGTGGCCGAACATGCGGGCCATCAAGGGCGAACCGTCGATTTTCTGGTGGAGGTCAACCGCCGCCTCCAGCAGCGCGTCGGCTATGTCATCCGCATGGAAGCCGGAGTCCAGAGCCCTGAAGAGACGCTGGACATCGCCACCGGCTCCTGCCGCGATTCGGCCTGGTTGCTGGTGCAGTTGCTGCGCCGGCTGGGCTTTGCCGCACGGTTCGTGTCGGGCTATTCCATCCAGCTGGTCGCCGACGTGGAGTCGATCGAAGGGCCCAAAGGCGTCACGCAGGATGTGGTCGATCTCCACGCCTGGGCGGAGGCCTATGTGCCCGGCGCGGGGTGGGTCGCGCTGGACGCGACCAGCGGCATGTTCGCCGGCGAAGGCCATATCCCCCTGTGCGCCACGCCCCATTATCGCTCCGCCGCGCCGATCAGCGGCATGGCCGAACCGGCCGAGGTCAACTTCCATTTCGAAATGAGCGTCAGCCGCATCGCGGAAGCGGTGCGCATCACCAAGCCCTTCACCGACGCCCGCTGGGACGCGGTCATGGCGCTGGGCGCCCAAGTGGATGCCGACCTGAAGACGCAGGATGTGCGCCTGACCATGGGGGGCGAGCCGACCTTCGTGGCGGAAGGCGGGGGCGAGGCCGGCGAATGGAACGGCGATGCGGTCGGCCCGACCAAGGCAGCCTATGCGGATCGGCTGATCCGGATGCTGCGCACCGAATTCGCGCCCGGCGGCCTGCTGCATCATGGACAGGGCAAATGGTATCCGGGCGAAAGCCTGCCGCGCTGGGCCTATGCCGTCTATTGGCGGCAGGATGGCGATCCTCTCTGGCGCGATGATAGCCTGATCGCGACGGATGAAGCGCCGGAAGGCGCGCGTGCCACGACGGCGGATGATGCGAAGGCATTCCTCGCAGCGCTGGCGGGCAATATGGGCTTTTCCGAAGACTATACCCATCCCGTGTTCGAAGATCCGGCGGTGTGGATGGTGAAGGAAGCGGACCTGCCCATCAACACCAGTCCGGAAGATCCCGCAATCACCGATCCCGAGGCCCGCGCCCGCATGGTGAAGGCGTTCACGCGCGGCCTGGATCAGCCGGTGGGCTACGTCCTGCCGGTCCAGCGTTGGCAGAGCGCGGCGCAGACCCCGCGCTGGCAGAGCGAGATATGGCAGCTGCGCCGGGGCAAGCTGTTCGCGGTGCCGGGGGATTCGGCGCTCGGTTACCGCCTGCCGTTGGGATCGCTGCCGCATGTGCCAGAATCCGCCTTTCCCTATATCCATCCGCGCGACACGAGCGAACCGCGCGGCCCGCTGGCAGACTATCGGGCGCAGATCAGCGAAGCAGCGACGCGCGAGGAAGCGCAGGCGCAGCCAATGCAGCGCGTGGTCGCTGCGGAAGGGGGAGCCGCGCCGCAGGAACGGGTTGAGCAGGTCATCATCGAGGGCGCAGTGCGCACCGCCATCACCGTTGAACCGAAGGACCATTATCTGTCCGTGTTCCTGCCGCCGGTGGAACAGCTGGAAGACTATCTGGAACTGATCGCGCAGGTGGAAAGCGTCGCAGAGGCGTTGCGCATTCCCGTTCGCATCGAAGGCTATGCGCCGCCGCCCGATCCGCGGCTCAATGTGCTGAAGGCCACGCCCGATCCCGGCGTCATCGAAGTGAATGTCCATCCCGCGGCCAGTTGGGAAGAGACGGTCGACATCACCGAGCGGCTCTATGCCGCGGCGCGCGCCTGCCAGTTGACCGCCGACAAGTTCATGGTCGATGGCCGTTCGATCGGCACGGGCGGCGGCAATCATATCGTCCTGGGCGGCCCGACGCTCAACGACTCCCCCTTCATCCGCCGCCCCGACCTGCTCAAGAGCTTCGTCCTCTACTGGCAGCGCCATCCGTCGCTCTCCTACCTGTTTTCCGGGTTGTTCATCGGCCCGACCAGCCAGGCACCGCGCATCGACGAGGCACGGCACGATGGCCTCTATGAACTGGAGATCGCGCTGGCGCAGGTGCCCGATCCCACGCGGGAGGGGGAGGGCAAACTGCCGCCGCCCTGGACGGTCGATCGGCTGTTCCGCAACCTGCTGGTGGACGTGACGGGCAACACCCACCGGACGGAAATCTGCATCGACAAGATGTTCTCGCCCGATGGCCCGACCGGACGCCTCGGCCTCCTCGAATTTCGCGGGTTCGAGATGCCGCCCGAAGCCAGGATGAGCCTGGTCCAGCAACTGCTCCTGCGCGCGCTGACGGCCTGGTTCTGGCGGCAGCCGCAACAGGGTGGCTTCGTGCGTTGGGGGACGGCGCTACACGACCGGTTCATGCTGCCGCATTTCGTCTGGTCCGATTTTCTGGACGTGCTTACCGACCTGCGCGGCGCGGGATATGATTTCGACCCAAACTGGTTCGAGGCGCAGCGGCAGTTCCGCTTCCCCATCCATGGCGAGGTGGACGCGGGCGGTGTGACACTGGAAATCGCCCACGCGCTGGAGCCGTGGAACGTGCTGGGCGAAACCGGCGCGATCGGCGGCACCGTGCGTTATGTGGACAGTTCGACCGAACGGTTGCAGGTGCGCGCCACCGGGCTGGTGGCGGGGCGGCATATCGTCGCCTGCAACGGCCGCCGCGTGCCGATGACGTCCACCGCCGTGCCCGGGGAAGCGGTGGGCGGCGTTCGATACAAGGCCTGGGCCCCGGCCAATTGCCTCCATCCCAACCTGCCGGTGAACGCACCGCTCACCTTCGACATATTCGACAGCTGGAGCGGCCGGTCGCTGGGCGGTTGCGTCTATCATGTCGCGCATCCGGGCGGGCGCAATTATGATACGCTGCCGATCAACGGCTATGAGGCAGAATCGCGGCGCAAGGCGCGGTTCCAGGATCATGGCCACACGCCTGGTCAGGTCGAGATGCCGCCAGCTGAGCTGCCCGGCGAATTTCCCATGACGCTCGACCTGCGGTTCCAGCGCGCCGGCGGATGATGCAGCAGGACGCCATTGCCCCGACGCAGCCAGGTCAAGGATGGGCCGAAGCCTATCTTGGCCAGTCGGCGGGCAGCGATATTTTTGCCGATGCCGCACCCGACATGGCCGGCCAATGGAGGACGATGCTCGACCGTCTGGCGGCGCAGGGTAAGGGCGATCCCGCTCGGCTCGCGGACCATCTCGCACGACAGGCGAAGGATTTGGGCCTCGCCTTCCGGCTGACGGGGGATGAGCAGGAACGGGATTGGCCGCTTGGGCCGGTGCCCTTGCTGATCGGCGCATCGGAATGGACCCATATCGAACAAGGGCTGATGCAGCGGGCGCAACTGCTCGAACGGGTGATCGCCGACATTTACTCCACCCAGTCGCTGGTACGCGACGGCAAGCTGCCGGCGAGCATTGTGACCGGCAGCCCCCATTATTGGCGGATGATGACTGGGGCGGCTCCGCCGCGCGGGCATCATCTCCATTTCTACGCCGCCGACATTGGCCGCGATCCGGCCGGCGCGTGGCGGGTGCTGGCTGACCGGGTGCGCACCCCGGTCGGCGTCGGCTATGCGCTCGAAAACCGTCTCGCCCTTTCTCGCGCCACCGGCGACCTGCTGGCGACGATGAACACGCGGCGGCTCGCGCCCTTCTTTTCCGACCTGCGCCGGGGCCTCGCCGCCGATTGCGCGCGCGCCGATCCACGGATCGGCCTGCTGACGCCGGGCCGCTTCAACCAGAGCTATGCCGAGCAGGCGCATCTCGCCCGCTATCTCGGCCTGCTGCTGGTCGAAGGCGACGATCTCATCGTCTCGGACGGCCGACTGTTCGTGCGCACGATCCAGGGGCTGAAGCGGATGGACGGGCTATGGCGGTGGATGGACAGCCGCTTCCTCGACCCGCTGACATTCGACAGCCGTTCGCGCATCGGCGTGCCCGACCTGTACGATGCCGCCACGCGCGGCGGGTTGATGATCGCCAATTGGCCTGGAGCAGGCGTGATCGAATCGCCCGCCTTTGCCGCCTTCCTGCCGCAACTGGCGCGGACGGTGCTGGGCGCCGACCTCATCCTGCCGAATATCGCGACATGGTGGTGCGGCCAGCCGCGCGAGCATGCCCATGTCCGCGAGAGGCTGGATCAACTGGTGATCGCGCCCGCCTTCGGCCAGGAAGCCGCAGGATTGCCCCTCGTGGCCCCAGTGGTGCAGCCCGATCAGCGCGCCATGCTGCTGGAGGCCATGGATCGCCGCCCGATGGATTATGTCGGGCAGGAAATGGTGAAGCTGTCCACCACGCCTGCCGTGGTCGACGGGCGGTTGACCCCGCTCCCTTTCACGCTGCGCATCTTCGTCGCGCGCGACGGGGCCGGCCAATGGCGGGTGATGCCCGGCGGCTTTGCTCGGCTGGCGGGACATGGCGACATGCGCGCCGTGCTGATGGGGCAGGGAGACATGTCGGCCGACCTGTGCGTCATCGACAGCAAGCCGGCCCCGCCCGACAGCCTGCCGGGCGATCAGGTGCCCGCGATCCGGCGCATCGGGGGCATGTTGCCGGCCAAGGCGGCGGACAATCTCTACTGGCTCGGGCGCTATATCGAGCGGGCGGAAACGACCCTGCGCGTGATCCGCGCAATCGTGGGCGGCTCGATCGAAGCGGATCTTGGCCCGTCGTCCGCCAGCGCGACCATGACGCGGCTGGTGGATCAATTGATGCTGTGGAACAGCGTGGCGGACGGGAGCGCGAACGTTGGCGCACTCTGCGCCGCGGCGCTGGGCGACGCGCAGCAGCCGGGAAGCGTCCGCACGTTGATGACCACGGTTGCCGCCATCGGCGAAGGGTTGAGGGACAGGCTGGCCAGCGACTTCTGGCGGCTGGCGCGCCTGCCGCTGCCGATGTTTGACGGAGAGGTGACCGAGACGTTGCTCGACGCATCGTCGCGGATGATCGAGCGCATATCGGCGTTGGCGGGGCTGGCGGCGGAAAATATGGGAAGGAGCGACGGCTGGCGCTTCCACGACATGGGCCGCAGGGTGGATCGCGCCATCAATGGCTGCCGCCTCGTCGCGCTGTTCGGAAGCGACAGGGCCGGCGCCGATGACCTGACGGTGCTGCTGGACCTGATGGACAGCCAGATCAGCTATCGGACCCGCTATCTGGCGGGGCCGGCGTTGGCCCCGGTGCGCGACCTGCTGATGTTGGAACCGCACAATCCGCGCGGCGTCGCCTATCAAGCGATGCGGCTGGCCGAGCATGTAGCGGCGCTGCCCAATTTGCGCGCGGACGGCATGCCGGAAGAGCAGCAGCGGCTGGCGGACGATGTCGCCGGCCGCCTTTCATCGCTGACCGGCGACATACTGACGGTGATGGACATCGCCGATGTGGAAAGCCGGTTGCTCCGCCTGTCGGACGCCATCGGGCAGCGCTATTTCCTGCAAGTCCACAAGACGCCCGACATGGACCTGCTCGCATGATCTATCGCGTCCGTCATCGCACGCTGCTGCGCTATCAGACGCCGGTGCGGCTGGCGCGCTTCAATCTGCGGTTGAAGCCGGCACCCTGGCGCGGCCAGTGGACGTCCGATCATGTTCTGGAGGTAGATCCCGCGCCTGTCCTGATCGAGCCGCGCCCGTCCGGCTGGCCGATGCAGGTCGCACGGCTGGTAATCGAGAGGCCGATCCGGCAACTCTCCATCGAAAGCCGGTTCCGCGCCCGCGTGGAGGGCGACGCCATGGGGCCGCAGCCGGACGATCCCACCGTCGGCACGGTGGCGTGCGCGGCTCTGGCGGACAGGGATATGGCATCGACTGCGCCCGCCCATTATCTTTTCTCCGGGTCTCGAACGCCCATGCTGGCGGCGATCGGCCAATGGGTGGGCGGCGACCTGGCGGTCGACCGGCCTGTGGTTGCCGCCGCGCTGGCGATGGCTGAGAGAATCCGGGCGGAGTTCGCCTATCAACCCGGCGTGACCGATGCAGGCACGCCGGTCGGCGACGCCTTCGCGGCGCGGCATGGGGTGTGCCAGGATTTCGCGCATGTCATGGTGGTCGCGCTGCGCCTCGCCGGCCTGCCCGCCGCCTATGTCAGCGGCTATCTGCGCACCCTGCCGCCGCCCGGCATGCCGCGGCTGGTGGGCGCGGACGCGATGCATGCCTGGGTCATGCTCTGGTGCGGGCCGGCGCGTGGCTGGATTGGCTTTGATCCCACCAATGGCTGCATCACCGGCGATGGGCATGTCTTCGTCGCCATGGGTCGCGACTATGCCGATGTCGCGCCTATGGATGGGCTGTTCGTTGGCGCAGCGGGACAGAGCCTGTCCGTGATGGTCGACGTCGCCCCGGAGGAGGAGGCGCTGCCGGTCAGCCAGCCTGCGTGAACAATAGCGGCATGCCGGTGCGCGGACGGATGGTGAGACGGCTGATCGGTTCGGGCCGAAAACCGCATGGAACGCTGATGCGATACCGCCGCACGACGCTGGCGATCACTGTCATCACCTCCTGCTGGGCGAAGCCCGCACCGACGCAGACCCTGGGGCCGCGGCCAAAGGGAAACCATGCCTGCTTCGCCATGTCCGCATTGGCAGGATGGTCGAACCGGTCGGGATCGAAGGCATGGGGGCAGGCCCAGTTGTCCTTGTTCCGCTGCGTCAGCCACGGCGCGACCACCAGCATCGCGCCAGCCTCCAGATGCTTGTCCCGCATCGGCATGGGACAGGTGACCTCGCGCGGGAGAAAGGAAACCGGCGGATAGAGCCGCAGCGTTTCCTTGAAGATGTTGCGCACCTGTCCCATGTCCTTGAGCATTGCGGCGGTGAACGGCTGGTCGCCCGCGATACGCGCGACCTCTTGCCGGACGCGGTCCTGGATATGCGTGCATTCGCCCAGCATGTAGAGCGCCCAGGTCATGGTGCTGGCCGAGGTCTCATGCCCTGCGAGGAAGATGGTGGAGACCTGCTCCATCACCTGATCGCAAGTGAAATGCGCGCCGGTGTCGGGATGCTTCGCTTCGATCAACGACTGGAGGATGTCGCGCGTCCCCGCCTCTCCCCGTGCATGGAAGCCCTCATAGCGCGCCTCGACGATCGGGCGGAACACGTCGTGAATGGCGCGCGCCGGGCCGCGCGAGCGCTTTTCGAACCAGCCGGCCGGGATGCCGTAGAGCCGCAGCATCGAAGCGCTGTGAGCGAGGCGCTGGAACTTGCCGAATGCGGTGTGGATGATGTTGGAGCGTTCCGCGTCGAGCGTCTGGCTGAACAAGGTCCGGAAGATGATATCGGCCGCGACATGCGTCATCATCGGATCGATGTCGACCGGCTTGCCCGCTTGGCTGGCCGCGTCGATCCGGGCGAGCAGATCGTCCGCCGCCGCGACCATCAGCGGCATCGACCGGCCGAGCGCGGTGTGAGCGAAGGCGGGGTTGACCATCGCACGCTGGCTTTCCCAATCCTCGCCATTGGCGGAAAAGACCGAATTGCCGATCAGCGGATCGAGGTTGCGCACCAATTCGCTATGCTTGGGGTAAGCGGTCCCGCCGCGCAGGATCTGGTCCACAAGGCTGAGTTCGTTGGCGATGTACATGGTGCGCCCCGGCAGGCGGATCTCGCCCATCTTCATCGTGTAGCTCTTGTCGAAAAGCACATGAATCCAGCTGTGCCAGCCGCGCAGGAAGCGCTTCACAAGGCCACGCTTGCTCTTTGGCGGTCGGGGATAGGGCGGGGTGAAAAGGTCGGTCAAGCGATGGTCCTGAATGCGGCGACAGCCTGATCCACGGTGCGGCGACCGGCGGTCAGGCTGATGAAGTCGAGCGGCGACAAGCGATCGCCCACGCGGAGATAGTCGAAATGCGCCTCATATTTGTTCGACCAGCCGCCATGATAATTTTCCGGCCGGTAGAAGAGGTGGAAGCGTGGCGAGAGCATGTCTACGCGCGCGGCATGGCTGTCGGCCACGAGGCGGAAAGGATTGACGTCGAAATAGGCGGCACCATCGGGCGGCGAGCTGACGTCGACATAACGGAAGGGCTTGTCGGCAAGCGCGCGCAGATCGTCATGATACCAGGCCGCGTCGCGGCGTAGCCCGATCACCGGCACCACCTGGCCCAAGCCGAGCATGACGAAATGATCGGGCAAGGCATCCCCGCGCAGCGCAATCACGCGGCGGAGGAGGCGCATGCCCAGGATCGTGCCAGCGCTGTGGGTGACGAGTTGCACCTCGTCCCAGTCGCCGTCCAGTTCCTGCGCGATGCGCGCGGCGAAGCGGTCAAGCCTCTCGTCGAGCGCGGCGCCCGGCCCCTGCCGCGCCAATGCGCCATGATAGGTCATGAAGCGCAGCAGCCAGGGAACGACCAGCTTGGCGAGGATACGGCCCGACAGGGTGGCGCTCACGCCCACGCCCAGTAGCGCCGCCGCCCACCAGGGGATGAGCAGCGACAGGATGAGGGCCGGGACGAGCGCGAGCAGCAGCGGGATAAGAACGGCGAGTATCGGCGGATAAAGAATGGTTATGACTGGTCCCTTGCGCAGTCGTCGCATCCGCAGGAAGTCCATGTGGCGCGCATGGCCGGCATAGGCGCGCGCGGACTTGATCGCGAGAGCCAGCGGATTGCGGATCCAGACCTGTCCGATCAGGTCTTCCCAACGGAGATATTCATAGTGCGTCTCGACACCGGCGGTCGGGTTCGAAACGGTCCAGCACGCCGACACCGAAGCACCGGCAGGGCCGGACTGACGCCCGCTGACCTCGACCGCATCGCCGGTGAGCGCGGCATAGCGCGCCGCCTGCTCGCGATAGAGCTGGTGGTAGAAGCGCACGCCGCGCGGGTCGAAACCGCCGAGATAGAAGACTTTACGCTTGAACTTTTGCAACGGCATCGCCCTAATCGCGCGCATGAGCACGCCCGAACGCGACTACTGCTATTTCATCGACCACCGCAAATACAACCGCAATGTCGGCTGCCGGAAACATGACAACATGTACGGCATTAACGGCGGAGGCAGCGAACGGGACCGCTGGCACGCGGACCTGACATTTTACCGCCACATGAGGGCGAACGGAGATCCGATGGCGCTGCCGTCGCTGATCGCCTGTCTGGCGCTTGGTTGGTTCTGCTGGAATTACCATCCGGGCAAGGGGCTGTGGCGCGGACAATTGTTGCGCCGCTTCGTAAAAGCGCCCAAGTGACCACGCCATGACCAGCCCAAAGCATGTCAGCGTCGGCCCGATCACCATCGGCAACGACCTGCCCTTCATCCTCATATCCGGTCCCTGCCAGATCGAAAGCCGCGACCATGCGCTGTTCATGGCCGAGGCGCTCGCGAAGACGGCGGATGCCGCTGGCGTGCCCTTCATCTTCAAGAGCAGTTTCGACAAGGCCAACCGCACCTCCGTCTCGGGCAAGCGCGGCGTCGGCATCGATGCCGGGCTGGCGATCCTTGCAGAGGTGAAGGCGACGCTGGGCTGCCCGATCCTGACCGATATCCATGACGCCACCCAGGTCGAAGCGGCGGCGCAGGCGGTGGACATCCTCCAGATCCCGGCTTTCCTCTGCCGCCAGACCGACCTGCTGGTCGCGGCAGGCAAGAGCGGCGCGGTCGTGAACGTCAAGAAGGGTCAGTTCCTCGCCCCCTGGGACATGGCGGCGGTCGCGCAGAAGGTTGCATCGACCGGGAACGAGCGCATCCTGCTGACGGAGCGGGGGGCGAGTTTCGGCTATAACACGCTGGTCAGCGACATGCGCGCGCTGCCCACCATGGCGCAGACCGGATATCCCGTGGTGTTCGACGCCACCCATTCGGTGCAGCAGCCGGGCGGCCTGGGTTCCGCGTCGGGCGGCCAGCGGGAATTCGCTCCCCTGCTGGCGC
>JACESO010000035.1 GCA_013911745.1 Sphingobium sp.
CGGCAAGGTTGGGGTCGTGTCCTCGTTCGGCACCGAAAGCGCCGTGCTGCTCGATCTCGTGGCGAAGGCTGATCCGACGGTTGACGTGATCTTCGTGGATACGCTCAAGATGTTCGCGGAAACGCTGAACTACAGGGATCTTCTGATCAAGCGCCTGGGCTTCACCAACAGCCGCACGGTTTCGCCTATTCCCGAAGTCATCGCCGCAAAGGACGAAACGGGGCTGCGCTGGTCCTACGACCCCGATGGCTGCTGCGAGATTCGCAAGGTCGAGCCCATGAAGCGGGCGAAGGCCGGATTGGACGCTTGGATTTCCGGACGGAAAGCCTTTCAATCGGTGACGCGGCAGAACCTTCCCCGGTTCGAGGTCGAGGACGGGCGCCTCAAGATCAATCCGCTCGGCGACTGGACGAAGGCCGACCTGGAAGCCTGGTTCACCGAACATGACCTGCCCCGCCACCCGCTGGAATCGCAGGGCTATCTGTCGATCGGGTGCGAGCCGTGCACGTCGAAAGTGCTGCCGGGCGAAGACCCGCGTGCGGGACGGTGGCGCGGCTGGGACAAGGTGGAGTGCGGTATTCATTCTCCCGTCACGCCGATTACCCCAGTCGATCCTGACGACCCGGCAAACCAGCCGGTATTCTGATCGGCCAATCCATTCAGGCTTCGCAATAGAGTTGCAAGGTGCTGGACGGACCATGGCGGACGCGCGATAGACTCGCTCCCTGTTTCCAAAGACATAAGGGAGTCGCCCATGGATCGCCGCCAATTTCTGACCAGCACCGGCGCGGTTGCGATAGCGGGTGCCATTCCGCACGCCCTTGCCCAGACCGCCGGCGCGGACGACGCGCGGCTATCGGCAACCTTCGCCGCCATTTTCGAACGGCAGCTCGACCTCTCCCCCACGATGGTCACCAGCCTCGGGCTCGACAAGGGCGGGCGCGCCGGAGCTAAGAGCCAGCTAGACGACAACAGCAAATCCGGGACGATGAAGAAAGTGGCGGCCGCACAGGCGGCGCTGCAGGAACTCGACAGCTATAAGGGCGCACGCCTTTCGGATGCGCAACGGCTCAACCTGGACGTCATCCTCTATTCGCTGGATCAGCAGACCGTGCCCGCGAAATTCGGGCTCAACAGCGTCCAACGCCCCTATCGCATATTCCAGCAAGGCGGCAGTTATTTCCAGACTCCCGATTTCCTCAACACCGCGCACACCATCAACGCTACGGCTGATTGCGACGCCTATATTGCCCGGCTCAATGCCTTCGCCCGCAATTTGCGTACCGATACGGCGTTGCAGCGAGATGAAGCAGCGCGCGGCTATCTTGCGCCTGGCTGGTCGCTCGATCTGACGCTGGGCCAATTGAAGAAGCTGCGCGGCCAGCCTGCTGCCGACAGTTCCATCGTTCAGTCGCTGGTCAAGCGCGCGGCCGCCAAGAATATCGCGGGCGACTGGCAGGCCCAGGCAACGGCGATCGTGGAAAAGGCGATCTACCCGGCGCTGGACGAGCAAATCGCCGCCATCGAAGCGCTGAAAGGCAAGACCGCGGCCGGCGACGGCGTATGGCGGACGCCCCGGGGCGATGAGATCTACGCGGCGGCGCTCAAGCAGGCGACGACCACTGACCTGACCGCCGAGCAGATTCACGCCATGGGCGTTGAGCAAGTAGCCGATATCAGCGCCCAATTGGACGCAATCCTCAAGGGCGCTGGGCGCGATGGAGGCACGATCGGCGAACGGCTTGCCGCGCTCAACGTCGATCCGTCGCAGCTTTACGCCGACAGCGCGGGAGGACGGGCGGCGCTGCTGGCTCAGCTCAATCGAGACGTAGATGCGATGCGCGCCAAATTGCCCCAAGCCTTCGCTACCATTCCCGACACGCCGCTGGAAATCCGGGCGGTGCCGGTGGAAATTCAGGATGGCGCGTCGAACGGCTACTATAATCGCGCTGCGCTCGACGGGTCACGGCCCGCCATCTACTTCATCAACCTCAAGGATGTCGGCGACTGGCCGAAATATGGTCTGCCTTCCCTCACTTACCATGAAGGCGTGCCGGGCCATCACCTCCAGATTTCCACAGCGCAGACCGCGGGCGACGTGCCGATGCTGCGAAAAACGGCCTTCATGAGTGCCTATACCGAAGGGTGGGCGCTCTATGCCGAGCAACTGGCCGACGAGCTGGGCGGTTATGCGACACCGCTGGACCGCGCCGGCTACCTCCAGTCCTTCCTGTTCCGCGCCGCGCGCCTCGTTGTGGATACCGGTATTCACGCCAAGAAATGGAGCCGCGAACAGGCGACGGACTATATGGTCCAGACCACCGGGTTCGCCCGCCCGCGCTGCCAGCGGGAGGTCGAGCGCTATTGTACTCAACCGGGACAGGCGACCAGCTACAAGGTCGGACATGGAGTCTGGGCCAAGGCGCGGACCGCCGCCCAGGCGCAACTTGGAAAATCGTTCGACATCAAGCAGTTTCACGCCATCCTTGAGGAAGGCGCGATGCCGTTGTCGATGCTGGAAAAACGTGTCGCCGATCGCGCCAGGGCGGCGCAGGGTTGACAACCGCCATTCCCCGGCACCACCGGGGAATGGCCTTGCCTTCATTCGTAGCTCAAATCCTCATAGCCGTCATCGGCAAGGTCGGAGAAACGCGTGATCTTCGCGTCGAACTTCATCCGGATGCGTCCCGTGGAGCCATGACGCTGCTTCGCCACGATGACTTCCGCCTTGCCGTAGATGCGATCCATATTCTCCCGCCACGCGGCATAGGCGGCTTCGTCTTCCACCTTCGGCTCCTTGGCCGCTTCATAATAATCCTCTCGGAACACGAACCAGACCATGTCCGCGTCCTGTTCGATCGACCCGGATTCGCGAAGGTCTGACAGTTGCGGCCTTTTGTCTTCGCGCTGCTCCACTGCGCGGCTTAGCTGCGACAGCGCCAGCACCGGCACATGAAGTTCCTTCGCCAACGTCTTGAGACCGCGCGAGATTTCGGAAATTTCATTGACACGATTGTCGTTGCCGCGCCCTGTACCCTGCAACAGCTGGAGGTAATCCACGACGATGAAGCCGATGTCATGACGGCGCTTCAATCGGCGGGCGCGGGTGCGCAGCGCCGCGATGGTGAGGCCCGGCGTATCGTCTATATAGAGTGGCAATTCCTGCAAGTCGCGCGCCGCGCGCGACAGGTTCTGGAAATCGGCGCGGCTGATCTTGCCCATGCGCAGGGCCTCGCCGCTGATGCCCGACTGCTCGGCAAGGACGCGGGTCGCCAGCTGATCGGCGGACATTTCGAGCGAGAAGAAAGCGGTTTTCGCGCCCATATTCTTTTCGGGCGGAATCCCGTCGGCATTATCCCGGACCCAGCGGGAGGCGGCATTATAGGCGATGTTGGTGGCGAGCGAGGTCTTGCCCATGCCCGGACGGCCGGCCAGGATCATCAAATCCGAATTGTGCAGACCGCCGATCTTGGCATTGAGGCTATTGATGCCCGTCGTGATTCCGGAGACATGGCCGCCGCTGTTCAGCGCACGCTCGGCGACTTGCACCGCCATGGTGGAGGCTGCCAGGAAGCTCTTGACCGATCCTGTTTCGCCCTCGCCCTCCGATACCTTGTAAAGCGCGACCTCGGCTGCCTCAATCTGCTCGCGCGGGTTGACGTCCTCACTGGTATCTAGAGCATTTTCAACCAGTTCCCTGCCGACACTGACCAGCTGTCGCAGCAGGGCAAGGTCGTAGATCTGGCTGGCGAAATCGCGCGCGCCGATCAGCGCGGCGCCGTTGCCGGTCAGTTGCGCCAGATAGGCAGCACCGCCCAATTCCTTCAACGCCGGATCCTGCTCCAGCATGGGCTTCAGGGTCACCGGGTTGGCGACCATGTCCTTGTCCAACAGTCGCATGATCGCGTCATAGATCCGCCCGTGCAGCGGCTCGAAGAAATGCTCCGCCTTGAGCTTGAGCTGCACGTCTTCCGCAATGCGGTTGTCGATCATGATCGCGCCCAGCAGCGCGGCCTCCGCCTCGACATTGCGGGGCAATTCAGTGCCCCCCGCCTCGGGCGGCGTGATTTTCAGAAGTTCGACCATGCGCTCTCTTTCCTCCCCTGCACCCGCGCGCGCAAGGGGGCCAGAGGAAAGCTTTCTGTGGATAAGTCCCACTTGCATTTCATGGCGCACCGTCCCACTGACTGATCGCTCCATCATGGCCGACCCCCGCATCATAGACATTCAGCTCGATCAGCGCACCATTTTGTGGCGGAATGCGGATGTCGAGCAGGAGCGGCGGATCGCGATCTTCGATCTGCTCGAAGACAACCGCTTCGCACCGCAGCGCTCTCTTGCGGATGGCTATGCTGGCCCGTATAAGGTGCTGCTTCGGGTAGAAGAAGGACGGCTGGTGATAGAGATCAGCCGGGAAGACGGCAGCGCTCTGGAAGCGGTCATCCTGGGTCTTGGCCGCTTTCGTCGGCCGATCCGCGATTATTTCGCCATATGCGACAGCTATTATCAGGCCATCAGCAACGCCTCGCCCCAGCAGATTGAAACCGTCGACATGGCGCGCCGAGCCATCCACAATGAGGCTGCCGAGCTGCTGAGAGAGAGGCTCGAAGGGAAGATAGAGGTGGATTTCGATACGGCGCGGCGCTTGTTCACGCTGATCTGCGTGTTGCACATCAAGGGGTAGGCTCATCAGGGTCACGACGTTCGGGGGCATGCTGGTCCGCATGGGGGCGGGACTGGCGGTGATCGCGGTGCTGATTGCGGCGCTGTGGCTCTATACTCGCGCATGGGCACCGGACCGAGCCGACTACGCCGTACAAGGCGTGACCATCGACGGCGGCAATGGCCATGTCGATTGGGGAACGCTGGCAGCACAAGGCGCGGACTTTGCCTATATCGGCGCAACTGGCCGCAATGGCGGCCGTGATCCGACCTTCGCCGCCAACTGGCGAGGCGCGCGAGGCGTGGGCATGCGATATGGCGCACTGATGGACTACAGCCTTTGCCGCAGTCCGACCGACCAGGGAACGACGTTCATGACCACGGTGCCGCGGGACAACGCCGCCTTGCCGCCCGCCATCCGCCTGGCCTTCGATCCTGCCTGCGGCACACGCCCGCGGCGCGACCAGTTGCTCTCTGACCTCAACACGCTGGTCAATTTGGTCGAGAGCCATGCCGGAAAGCCCGTGCTGCTCAACGTCACGGAAGATTTCGACGAGGTCTACGACGTCGGGTCGGGTATCAACCGGACATTGTGGCTGGACGCGAACTTCTTTCCGCCCGATTATGCGTCGCGATCATGGGTGATGTGGACAGCCACGGACATGCGACATATCGACGGAGCCAACGGCCCGGTGCGATGGAATGTGGTGGCGCCCTGATGCGTGATGAACAACGAGTGAGACAGTTGATTGCCGCCGCGCGCGAGGCCATGGCCAACGCACATGCGCCTTATAGCCGGTTTGCAGTCGGGGCTGCCGTCCGGCTGACCGATGGCAGCTTCGTGGTCGGGTGCAATTTCGAAAATGCGAGCTATGGCCTGTCGCTCTGCGCTGAAACGGTGGCACTGGCAGCGGTTAACGCGCGGGGCCGCCTTGCCGATGTGGAAGCAGTTGCAGTCGTTGGGGGTGCGATAGACGCCGAGGAACAGGCGCTCGTCACGCCCTGCGGCCGCTGCCGCCAGATCATGAACGAAGCCGAACAGATGGCCGGGCGCGCCCTTTCCATCTACTGCTCGACTCCCAGTGGTGACCGCATCCTCGACCTTCGCGTCGCCGACCTGCTTCCCTATGCCTTTGGCCCTGCCGACCTCGGTATTGGCCCCACGACAAAGAGCTGAGACATATGGCCATTCTTTCCGACAAGTGGATACGCGAACAGGCACAGTCGACGGGCATGATTGAGCCGTTCGTCGAAAACCAGAAACGCGACGGATGCGTCAGTTACGGCCTGTCGTCCTACGGATACGACGCCCGCGTGGCCGACGAATTCAAGATCTTCACCAATGTAGATAGCGCCGTGGTCGACCCGAAGGATTTCGCCGCCAACAGTTTCGTGGACCGCAAGACGGACGTCTGCATCATCCCGCCCAACAGCTTCGCGCTCGCCCGCACGGTCGAATATTTCCGGGTGCCCCGGGACGTGCTGGTCATCTGCCTTGGCAAATCCACCTATGCGCGTTGCGGCATCATCGTGAATGTGACCCCACTGGAGCCAGGCTGGGAAGGCCATGTCACGCTCGAATTTTCCAATACCACTCCCCTGCCCGCCAAAATTTACGCCAATGAGGGGGCGTGTCAGTTCCTCTTCCTCCAAGGCAATGAACCATGCGAGGTGAGCTACGCCGATAGGGCGGGCAAATATATGGGACAGCAAGGCGTCACGTTGCCTCGGCTCTAGCCGCTGCTGAAATCTTCATAAGGCTATTGGCAACATTTTATGTCGCCAAACTGTCATTCGCTGTAGCGGAATGTCTCCTAAACTTCGTTTTGGGGCATTGAGCGGCTTGAAGGCCGCCACCAATCAGGGGAACAGACAATGCCGATGCGCCAATTGCTGGCGGGGGTTTCCCTCGCCATATGCCTTGCTTCGCCCAGTCAACTTCTCGCGGCGCCGTCGACCGACGCCAGCCTAAGCCAGCGCCACCGGTTCGATATTCATGTCCAACCGTTGAGCGGCGCGCTTCGGCAATTATCCACCCAATCGGGGGTCCGCATCCTCTTCCCCTATGACGAAGTCGCATCGATCCGCAGCCGTCGTATTCAGGGGTGGATGTCGACGCAGCAGGCGCTCTCCCGCCTGCTTGCAGGCACGGAATTGCGGTCGTCGGAAGCAGGCGTCGGCGTCATAGCCCTTGCCGTTCCGTCCAATCGTGGCGTGGCCTGGCGAAATCCGCTGGCACTCCAGCTTGCGCAAGCGAGCGTTCCAGGCGCGACGGGCACGGCGGTCAGCATGGCACCCGCGCCTGAACCAGTGGAGGATTCGACCCCCATCATCGTGACAGGCACGCGCACCACGACCCGCACGGTTGCCGAAAGCCTGGCGCCGATCGACGTGCTGGGCCAGAAGGATCTGGAAGCGAGCGGCAAGCAATCGGTGCGAGACCTGCTCGGCACGCTCGTCCCATCCATTAACGTGTCCAACAACGGTGCCGGGGCGAGTTGGGCGGTACGCACCCTGTCGCTTCGCGGCTTGGGCGGCGACCAGTTGCTTGTGCTCGTCAACGGCAAGCGGCGTCACAACAGCGCCACGCTGTTCATCAACGGGTCGGTGCAGAACGGACAATCCCCGCCGGACCTGGACCTGATCCCCGGGAACGCCATCAGCCGGATCGAAGTGCTTCGCGACGGGGCGTCGGCCCAATATGGTTCGGACGCGATCGCCGGGGTGGTCAACGTCATCCTAAAGAACGACACGTCCGGCGGCGCAGCGCTGACGCTGGGCAGCACGGCCGACAATGGTGGATGGCAGGGCCGCATTCAGGCTGACCAGGGTTTCTCGCTCGGCCCCGATGGCGGTTATGTGCATATCTCCGGCGACGCGGTGCTGCAGGACAACACGGTCGTCGCGAGCTCGCCCATCGCCTGCGCCGGCCCGGCGAACTGCACGGGCCTCAACGCCTGGTATCCTTCGGTGAACCGCGTCGCCGATCCGCGCAATACCAGCGTGAACCGCTACCGCGCCAAATATGGCCAGCCGCAGGTGATCGGGGGCAATATCGGCTATGACGCCATGCTGCCGGTCGGTGACGCGTTCGAGCTCTACAGCTTCGGCACCGCTTCCAAGCGCCATGCCGCCGGCTGGCTGACCTATCGCTTGCCCGCCGCGAACAACAATATCTATACCACCTATCCGGAAGGCTATATTCCGCGCATCCATGTCCGGGACGAGGATTATCAGGTCGCGCTGGGATTACGGGGCGAGATTGGCAGCGGCGTGAATTTCGATCTGTCGAGCAGCTATGCGCGGGACAAGGTCGGTTACAGCCAGACGACCACGCTCAACCCTTCGCTCGGCACGGCAAGCCCGACCACCATGTATCTGGGCAACATCCAGTTCGACGAGTGGGTGACGAACCTCGACCTGACCAAGGAGTTCGACCTGGGTCTGGCCAAGCCGGTCGCTCTCGCCGTCGGCGCGGAATATCGCGAAGACACGTTCCACATCCGGCCGGGCGAACCGGCCTCCTATATCAATGGCGGCTACCGCTTCCCGGCGGGCCATCATCTTGCAGGGCAATTTGCCGCCGGCATCGGATCACAGGGCGTCAGCGGCTTTCCACCGGAAGGATCGGGCAAATGGAGCCGCAACAACTGGAGCGCCTATGTAAACATTGAGGGCGCCATCGTGGAAGGCGTGGAGTTCGGCTTGGCCGGGCGGCACGAGGATTATTCCGACTTCGGCACTACCGATACGGGCAAGGCATCGATCCGCATCGAACCGGTGCGTGGCATCGCTTTGCGCGGCACGGCGAGCACCGGGTTCCGCGCTCCCACGCTCCAGCAGCAACATTATGCCTCCGCATCCACTATCGGCGTCGTCATCAATGGCGAGAATGTGCTCCGTCCGGTACAGGCGCTTCCCGTCGACAGTCCCGCTGCCCGCGCCCTGGGCGCTGTTCCGCTGAAGCCCGAGAAGTCCACCAATTTCTCGGCCGGGATCGTGCTGACCCCGGCGCCCAACCTCAACCTGACCGTCGACGCCTATCAGATCAAGGTGAAGGACCGCATCCTGCTGAGCGAGACGTTGCAGGGCCCGGCGGTCGTCAACATCTTGCGCGCCAACGGAATTCAGGAAGTGTTCGGCGCGCTGATCTTCTCCAACGCCGCAGACACGCGCACCCGCGGTCTGGACATCGTGGGCACATACCGCGCTGGCCTCGGCGACATGGGGCTGGCGACGATCAGCCTCTCCGCCAACTTCAACCGGACGAAGTTCACCCATATCGACCCACCCGTCACCGGCGGGGCAGGCGTCGCCTTTATCGGCCGCGCACGCCAGGGCGACCTGTCGGAGGGCACGCCACGCGACAAGTTCATCGCCAACATCCTGTGGGAAAAGGACGCGTTCAACCTTAATCTGCGCGCGACGCGCTACGGCAAAATCTATGCCCGGGCTGGCGCCACCAGCCTCGTCACGTCAGACTGGGTCGCCTGCACGCCTGCTTCTTCCACCTGCACCGCGCAGTTTGTGGATAATGTCGTCGATCCCAAGGTGATCCTTGACCTCGAAGCCGGGGTGAAACTCACCAAGGGGGTCAAGCTCTCGGTGGGCGCGAACAATTTGCTCAACACCTATCCCTCGAAGCTCAGGCCCGCCAGCCAGGTCGCCGGCAATCTGTATAATGCCTATGCGCCGTACGGCATTAGCGGCGGCTTCTATTATGGAAGGCTGAATCTCGAGTTCTGACAAGAAAGCGCAGTTCCCGCTCGCGCCTGCATGGGTACGAGCGGGGCCGCACCGATCTGAACCAAAAAGGCCGACGTCGATACGACGTCCGCCTTTCATCATGAAATCTCCGAAGAGGAGGGTGTCAGGCGACCTTGGCCTGCTGCTCCGGCAGCTCGTCAGGATCGCGCAGCACATAGCCGCGGCCCCAGACGGTCTCGATATAATTGTCCCCGCCGCACGCCAGCGCCAGCTTCTTGCGCAGCTTGCAGATAAAGACGTCGATGATCTTCAATTCCGGCTCGTCCATCCCGCCATACAGGTGGTTCAGGAACATTTCCTTGGTCAGCGTCGTGCCCTTGCGGAGGGAGAGCAGCTCCAGCATGGCATATTCTTTGCCGGTCAGGTGGACGCGATTGCCGTCGACCTCGACCGTCTTCGCGTCGAGATTGACCGACAACTTGCCGGTGCGGATCACCGACTGCGAATGGCCCTTCGACCGGCGGACAACCGCATGAATACGCGCGATCAGCTCTTCGCGATGGAAAGGCTTGGTCACATAATCGTCCGCACCGAAACCGAACGACCGGACCTTGCTGTCCATTTCGCTGATGCCCGACAGGATCAGAACCGGCGTCTGGACCTTGGCCGCGCGCAACTTTTTCAGCACGTCATAGCCGTGCATGTCGGGCAGGTTCAGGTCGAGACAGATGATGTCATAATCATAGAGCTTGCCGAGGTCCAAACCCTCCTCGCCAAGGTCGGTGGTATAGACGTTGAAGCCTTCGGTCGTGAGCATAAGCTCGATCGCCTTGGCGGTGGTCGGTTCGTCCTCGATCAGCAGCACGCGCATGTGAAGCCCCTTGTCCGTCGCAGTCCCGTTCACCCACCAGAACGGCTTGCGTTCAAATTCATTAACCAAAAAACTTCTGAAGGACAAAGGTTAATTATTCGCTAACCGGCAGGAATAGGCGAGTCGTGCAGTTTCGAATCTATTTACGAACAGTTGAGGCCGAAACATTCCTCGATGAGTCAATATTAAATCGGCTGCGAAACGAGGCTAGAACGCCCGCGGTCCTTGTGTTGAGGCGAATAATTTTCTCGCGTCAGCAGCTATGATGCCGCGCCAGGAAATCGAGCAGGGCTTCTACCCGGGCGGGCCTCAGGCGCGACGGTGGCGTCACGAGATGAAGGCCGAAGGGCGGCGGTCTCCATTCGAGCAAAATCTCTTCCAGTTCGCCTTTCGCCAGCGCCTCTCCAACAATGAAGTCGGGCAGTCGGGCGATGCCGACACCCTGCCGCAAGGCGGGCAACATGGCTTCGCCGCTGTTGACCGTAAGGCGACTGCGCACCTGCACCGCGACATTTTGCTGACCCGGCCCTGCAAAGCGCCAGACGTCCGGGGTCGTCACGTTGGAATAGCAAAGACAGTCATGCGCGGACAGGTCGGACGGATGTCGGGGCCGTCCCCGCGCGTCGAGATAGGCGGGCGAGGCGATCACATGCATGGTGACGTCGGACAGTCGGCGCGCGCGAAGCGAACTGTCAGGCATGTCGGCAATGCGTATCGTGGCGTCGAGCCCCATTTCGACGATGTCGATCCGCGCATCCGACAGGTGCAGGTCGACGTCCACCAGGGGATTGGCCTTGGTGAATTCCGCCACCAGCGGCGCGACACGCAGAAGGCCGAACGTCATAGGCGCGCCAAGCCTTACAACGCCGGACAACTCCGACGTCTCGTCCTTCGCCGCCTCTTCCGCCGCCTGCCCCTCGGCCATGATACGTCGCGCGTGGTCGGCGAGACGCTTGCCGCTCTCCGTGAGAGACAGTCGGCGGCTCGTCCGGTTGAAGAGACTGGTATCGAGATGCTCTTCCAGCCGAGTCACCGCCTTGGACACGGTAGCCTTGGACACGCTCAGAGCCTTGGCCGCGTCGGTGAAGCTCCGGTGTTCGACCACGGCCGCGAACATGGCCCATGCCTCGAAATCAGGTAGGCGCATAAAGAAACAATCCGTTTCATACCTGCTTGTTTATGAAACAATCCTGAGGACTAAATTGCAGAAACGCAAGGTGGAAGCTGCCGCTTCCGCAACGAAAAGGATCGATAATGACCACGACCACCGCGAGCCGCATCGAGCGCCGCCCTTTCGCGTCGCTGGGCCATGCTGACCATGGCTGGCTGAACGCCCGCCACCATTTTTCCTTCGCCGACTATTATGACGAAGAGCGGATGCACTGGGGTGCGATCCGGGTCTGGAACGACGATGAAATCGCTCCGCGATCCGGTTTTCCGCCGCATCCCCATGCCGACATGGAGATCATAACCTATGTCCGCACTGGCGCGATCACGCATCAGGACAGCCTCGGCAACAAGGGTCGCACCGCCGCCGGAGACGTGCAGGTGATGTCCGCCGGCACCGGCATCCGCCACGCGGAATATAATCTGGAGGATGAAACCACCACCCTCTTCCAGATATGGATCATGCCCTCCGTCAGAGGCGGTCAGCCCAGTTGGGGTGCCAAGCCCTTCCCGAGGAATGGCCGGTCCGGCAAGCTGGTCGTTCTCGCCAGCGGGCATGCCGATGACCGGGAGGCACTCCGCATCCGCGCCGACTGCCGCCTTCTGGGCGGTACGATCAAAGCCGGTGAGAGCGTAACCTATGAAAGTGCGCCCGGCCGCCATCTCTATATGGTTCCGGCGACTGGCCGCATCGAGATAGATGGCCAGACTTTCGAAGCGCGCGACGGGGCTGCGATCATCGGCGGCGATCCGATCACCATCACGGCGATCGAGGACGCGGAGATCGTGCTCGTCGACAGCCTTTGACCTGAACCGGCCTGCCCCGCCCAACCTCGGGGCGGCCGCGGCCGTCCGCACCCCCTTCTCCCATGCGGGCGGCCCCCTTTCCTTCCCCCAACGACTTTTCGAGGAGACTAAACATGGCTAAGGTGCTGGTTCTCTATTATTCGTCCTACGGCCATATCGAAACGATGGCGAAGGCAGTGGCTGAAGGCGCCGCTGCTGCTGGCGCGCAAGTCGACATCAAGCGCGTGCCCGAAACCGCGCCGCTTGAAGTGGCCAAGAATGCCCACTTCAAGCTGGATCAGGACGCGCCAGTGGCGACCGTAGCGGAGCTTGCGGAGTATGACGCGATCATTATAGGCACCGGCACACGCTTTGGCCGCATGTCCAGCCAGATGGCGGCTTTTCTCGACCAAGCCGGTGGCCTATGGGCGCGCGGCGCGCTGAATGGGAAAGTGGGCGGCGCGTTCACATCGACCGCTTCACAGCATGGCGGGCAGGAAACGACACTCTTCTCCATCATCACCAACCTCCTTCACTTCGGTATGGTGATCGTCGGCCTCGACTATGGCCATACGGAACAGATGGGCGTGGACAAGGTCCGCGGCGGCGCGCCCTATGGCGCGACGACCATCGCTGATGGCGACGGCAGCCGCCAGCCCGCGCCAGAAGAGCTTGAAGGCGCGCGCTACCAGGGCCGCCGCATCGCGGAGACGGCGATCAAGCTGCACGGCTGATCCGAGCGTCTTCGTAAATTGCAGAAGCCCGGTGCCTTCGCTGCTGGCACCGGGCTTTTTGCCCCATCCTAAAGCAGCCAGCGGCTTGCCTTTGGCGAGCAGCTTATGGCCTTCCACAGCCCCCAAGGAACAACGAGCGCGACCGCGAACAAAGCATATTTCGACAGGTAAGGCGTCAAGTAGTGGATCACCGCCACATGGCAGTACATGATCACCATCGAAGCCCGGCCGAGGGCGGCGAGCAACCCCGCACCCGGTGCTATCAAGGCTGACAGCCGGAATGTCAGAAATGATGTCGCCACCGCCGCGCCAATCGACAGAAGGGGCCAACCATAATCTGCCGCTTTCATGTTCAGCGTCGGA
The DNA here is from genome assembly GCA_013911745.1 of Sphingobium sp. Lineage (GTDB taxonomy): Bacteria > Pseudomonadota > Alphaproteobacteria > Sphingomonadales > Sphingomonadaceae > Sphingobium > Sphingobium olei. The sequence continues at coordinate 13,291 of JACESO010000035.1, forward strand.
AACAGTCCCCCTAGCCCGCAGAGAGCAAGAGCGAGCAGCGGCAGAACCATCCAGTTCCGCCACCGGATGCGCGGCCAGACAGCGCCGATCCACAGTAGAATGAACGCCATCGGGACCGTGATCAGCCCAAGCGGTGACGCGCTCGCCCATCCTGACACGCAGGAGGCGATCGCCATCGCTATCAGCGGAAGGGTCCATCGCCGATCCAGCGGATCGGGGAGTCGCGCCGACACCAGATTGAAGAGGATGCGCGCTATCATGAGGCAGGGGACGAACCAGAAAATGGTATAAGGCCCCCGCAACCACGACCCGCCCAGCAGGATCGCCAGGATATCTTCCGGCCACTGGTCGAACACGGGCCGCTGCCCCTTGATCCGCTCGACAATCTGATCAACGCAGACGAGCAGTATCAGATAGACCGCATAGGGACGCATCTGACCGAGCAGCTGGCGCCTAGTGAATGCGCCGACGGGGTGCGGCCGTGACAACATGCCCGACAGAAGGAAGAACAGCGGCATGTGGAAGGAGTAGATCGCGTCGCGCACTGGCCCACGCGTCCACACATGACCTGCCACGACGGCAACGATGCCGATCCCGCGCGCGACATCGACCCAGTCAAGGCGAAATTGCGCCTGCGGCCTGCCCTGCCCTCTGTTGTCCATCGCCACCCTGCCCTATAGGATGGCCGGCCAACGTCAATTCCCCCCCTTCGATCGGAAAATCCTTTTGCCTTTGCTGACCGACCATGTGCTGTTCATTGATGGAGAGGCGCTGATCATCGACAAGCCCGCCGGCTTGCCGGTCGATGCCCCGCGCGACGGATCGATGTCGCTCGAAAATCATCTGTCGTCGCTGACGTTCGGCTTCCAGCGCTGGCCTCTCCCGGTGCATCGACTGGATCGCGACACCAGCGGATGCCTCCTGCTGGCCCGCAATCCCAAGGCGCACAAGCGGTTCGCGGGCGCATTCGAAGCCGGAACTGTAACCAAGCGATACATTGCCGTTGTCGGCGGCGTACCGGAAGAAGAGGAAGGCACGATCGCCCTGTCGCTCAAGAAGGTCAGCAGCCCAAGCCAGGGCTGGCGCATGATCGCGGCCAAGGCTGGCAAGCCCGCGGTAACGCACTGGCGCAAGCTGGCGGCACGCGACGGTCGCGCGCTGATCGCCTTCACCCCCGAAACAGGCCGCACGCATCAGATCCGCGTCCATGCCGAACACGGGCTTGGCTTTGGCATATCGGGCGACCCTGTCTATGGCGATGGCGCTGGCCCCATGCTGCTGCACAGCCGGTTCATCAGCGTTCCGCGCGGCGGCAAGCCGCCGGCGGAGGCCACTGCGCCACTGCCCGCCACTTTCCTTGCTGCCGGTTTCGGCCCTGAGATACTGGACGATGCCGGACTTTGAAATCCCGGAAGACGCGCTGGAAGAGCGTTTCATCACCGGCGGGGGGCCAGGCGGCCAAAATGTGAACAAGGTCGCGACCGCCGTCCAACTGCGCGTCAACCTGTTCAAGCTCGGCTTGCCGGTCCACGCCTATCGCAAGATCAGGACGCTCGCCGGTTCCCGACTGACGTCCGCCAACGAAATCGTCATCCAGGCCAATCGGTTTCGCACGCAGGAAGCCAACCGCCAGGATGCCCGAGACAGGCTGGCGGAGATGATCGCGAAAGCGCATGAACGCGATGCCCGGCGCATCGCCACGAAGCCCGGCAAGGCAGCCAAGGCCAGGCGGGTCGATGCGAAGAAGGCCAGGAGCTCCGTCAAGGAAGGACGCGGCAAGGTGCGCCTGGATTGATAAGCGCTATGGTTCTGACGCGATCCAGCGCCTATATGTCGCGCCATGTACGATTTTGCCCCCGTTGATACGGCCGACAAGCAGACCCTCCACGACGATCTTCTGTCAGCTGCCAAAGCGCTGACGGCGGGGGAACCCGATGCGGTCGCCAATATGGCAAATCTGGCGGCGCTTGTCTGGCAGTTCCTGCCGGACCTCAACTGGGCCGGCTTCTACCGGATGGTGGAAGGAGAACTCGTCCTGGGGCCTTTCCAGGGCAAGCCCGCCTGCATCCGCATCCCACTAGGCCGCGGTGTATGCGGCACTGCCGCCGCGACGCGCGCGACGCAGCTCGTTGAAGATGTGCACGCCTTTCCGGGGCACATTGCGTGCGACGCCGCCAGCGCTTCGGAAATCGTGGTTCCCATCATCCATGAAGGCGAACTGATCGGCGTGCTCGATCTGGACAGCCCCTTGCCCGCGCGCTTCGACGCGGTCGATGCCCTGGCGCTGGAGAAGCTGATGGCGGCGGTCGCAGCGCGCCTTCGCTGATCTAAGCGGCAACCGAAGATTTGCCATCGCCCCGTTTCGGGACAGGTGCAACCGCCGCAGGGTGACGCACGCCGGATCAACATGCTAAACGTCGCGTTAGGGAGTTGAACCGCCTGCCTTGAAGCGCGCGGAATCGAGGGAGCATCGACGATGAGGATTGCGGGCCTTCTGCTGATTGGCGCGACCCTCCTGCCCGTTGCCGCCGGTGCAGAACCGGGCGGCCCGGCGCATATGGGGACGGGAATGTCGCGTCCCGCCGGTGGCGCATGGACCGGCGGGCATCGGTGGGGTCCGCGCCATAATGGCCGCTGGTATGCCGGGTGGCGCGCGCCAGGCGGATGGAACGGCTATCGCCGCCCTGTCTATGGCTATGTCCTGCCGCGATACTGGGTCAGCCCGAATTACTATATCGCCAATTCCAGGGCCTATGGTCTTCCTGCGCCAGCTTATGGCTATGGCTGGTCGCGCTACTATGACGATGCCGTCATGACCGACCGTTGGGGCCGCGTGTATGACTACCGCACCGGCATCGACTGGGATCGCTATGAAGGCGGCTACGGGCCGCATGAAGCCGGGTATGGAGGCGAACCGCGCCGCGACAATGGCGTCGGCGGCGCGGCGGTCGGCGCCGTGGTAGGCGGGATCGCTGGCAACCGCATTGCCGGCCGTGGCAATCGCACCTTGGGTACTCTGGTCGGCGCAGGGGTCGGTGCTGTTGCCGGCGCGGCGATCGACAAGGCGGAGGACCGGGGCCGGGCGCTGCCGCCGCAAGGCGAGCGGCCCGGCGCGGCCTATGATGATGATTATGTCGATGACGGCGTCACCAGCCAGAATGATTATGAGGGGCGCTGGACCGGCACATGGACGACGGACGACGGCCGGAAGGTCAGCGGCACGTATGAAGGGCGTTTTGAAGGCGAAGTGCGGGGCGCAGGCGTTGAGTACGACACGCCGCCCTATGACGGACTGCCGCACTGGTCGAGCTCGGGCATGGGCGCGCCTGCGGGCGGATATATAGCGAACGGCTATTATTACCCGGCACCCATCGTGACCACCGTCACCGTACAACCCGCGACGACGACGACGACCACGACCACCTACGTCACCAAGAAGGTTCGTTATCTGAAGCCGGCGCCGGGCAGAACCGTCCGGCATTGCCGCTGCAAATAGTTCATTCATGAGCGGCGATGAGGGCGTGGGTCGCTTCTAGCGGAAGCGGCCGTCCGAAATAATAGCCCTGGGCCACCATGCAGCCGAGCGCCAACAGATGGTCGGCCTGCACACGCGTCTCAACGCCCTCGGCAACCACTTCCATGCCGAAACTGCCACCAAGCTTCACGATGGCATCGACGATGGCGGCATTGCCTTCGTCCCGTTCCACGTCCTGGACGAAGCTGCGGTCGATCTTGATGACGTCGACCGGATATTGTTTCAGATGGCTGAGGGATGCAAAACCCGTCCCGAAATCGTCCAACGCCAGCCTGACGCCGGCATCGGCGAAGTGACGCATGGCGCGCGCGACCTGATCGCCACCGTTGTCCAGCAACACGCTTTCCGTGACTTCGATCTCGAAATGCGCGGCCGGAATGTCCATTCGGTGCAGGTGATCCAGGACGCGATCGGAAAAATCACCCTGTGCGAAATCGGCGGGGGAAGCGTTGATCGCCACGCGGCCCGGATTCAGACCTTTGCGTAACCAGAACCTGAGGTCGGCCGTGACGCTTTCGAGCATCTGCACGGTCAGTGCCACCGCCAGCTCGCTATGGAGGAACGCGGCGGCGATCGCGCCAGGCAACTGGATGCCGAGGCGGGGGTGACGCCATCGCAGCAAGGCTTCGAACCCGAGCAGGCGGCCGGTGCGCATATCCACCTTGGGCTGATAGTAAGGCACGACCAGCCGGTCGGCGACGATCTCCCGCGCCATATGGATCATGGATGTGCGCTGCTGGGCTTCGGCCCGCAACTCCGAATGAAACATCGTCAGCCGGGCGCGTCCGCCGCGCTTCGAGGCATAGAGGGCCAGGTCCGCCGCCTTCAGCAAATCGTCCGCGCGATCCGCATGATCGCCAAAGATCGCCCCGCCGATGCTGACACCGAATTCCAGTAGGCGACCCTGATGGGCAACCGGAGTCCGGCATCCCTCCATCAGATCACGGCTCAAGGACTCAAGCCCGGCCTGGCTGTCGATCGTCGGCGCGATCAGGCCGAATTCGTCGCCGCCAAGCCGACCAAGCACGGCGTCGGCCGGCGCGACAGCAGAGAGTTTTTCCGCAAAAGCGCAGAGCAGTGCGTCTCCCGCATCATGACCCAGCGCATCATTGGTTCTCTTCAGATCGTCGACGTCCAGCATCAGCAGCCCAAACCGGTTGCCCTGCTTGTGCGCCTTCGCCGCCAATGTCTCCAGCGAGGCCTGCCACAATGTGCGGTTCGGCAGGCGCGTCATGGAATCATGGGTCGCCGCCCATCGAATGCGCTCCTCCGCGTTCCGCTCTTCAGTGACGTCGAGGTAGGTCACGATGATGCGGGATAGTGCGCCGCCATCCGTTCGGGTCGTCCACCCGGTGCTCCTGATCCAGCGCAGGGCACCATTGTCGGCGCGGTGAATGCGCAAGGTCGCCTCGAAATGGAGCGGCACCGTTCCTTGCGCGACCGCATCGAGCATTTGCTTGAGCCGGTCGCGATCCTCAGGATGCACCAGACTGAGCGCCAGTTCGGTCGTCGCGGGCTGGTCGGCGGAAATGCCCAGCATGTTGCGAAACTCGGCCGACCATGTCCGCACGCCCGTTGTGCAATCGAAATCCCAGATGCCCAGACGCGCCGATTGGATGGCCAGTCGGAACCGTTCCTCGCTCTCGCTGAGCGCGCTGCGCGCCAGCTTTTCGGCATGCACGTCCTCCAGCGTCCCGTACCAGCGGACCACCCGGCCGTCCGCGTCTTTCCTGGGCGCTGCCCGAGCGCGCATCCACCGATATCCTCCATCCCGCAGCAGGACGCGATATTCGATGTCGACCGGCGCTCCGCTGACAAGATTGCCAGTCCAGACGGCGATGGTCCGTTCCATGTCATCGGGATGAAGCGCGCCGATCCAGCCAGTACCGAGTGCTTGGTCGGGGCGCATGCCGGTCAATTCGAACCAGCGCGGTCCAACTTCCTGGATGCTGCCGTCCGGGCCAGCCGTCCACGGCACCTGCGGGCTGAGTTCGAACGACCAGCGATAATGCTCCCGGCTTTCCGCCAGAGCCTTTGACAAATCGCCGGCTGCGTTGCAGTCCTCCATATGTTCCAGGGTGCCGCGCCAGCAAATTGAGGAGTCGGGTTCGTCAACCCGTTCCAGCTTCACGCGGAACCAGCGCCGCCGCTCATTATAGCCGCGGATTTGAACAAGCAGGGGCTCATCCTGCGTTTGAACCAACGCGGCGTGCAGCACATTCCGTCGATGCTCCGCGGTCAGCAGCGTCATCCAGCCCAGTCCGGCAGGGTCCGCAGCGAAACAAGTCCGCGCATGCGCGCACCCCTGCTCCAGTAAAATCAGCCGACCTCGGCGATCAGCCGACCAGCACAGCGGCGGCGGCCGATCCAACCGGGACAATGTAGACAGGTCATTCGCCGGCAGCAGCGCATCTGGAAAACAGAGGCCAGTATCCAGCGCGCTGCGCATTCCGGAAAATCGATGATCTGCCAAGCGGTCCATGAGCCGCCCAAATCCTTCCGCACTGGTCCTCACCAACTGCGGAAATTAGCGCAAGGAGTTAAAGAAATTCATACCGCTGCGGCGGAGTTACCGCTAACCTGGATTAGCGTCGAAGAACGGCCGCCAGTTCTGTAGGAAGCGATTGTTCGTGCTGCGCGTGCGATTGCCGCGACGCGTCCTGATCCTCCGGATTGAACCGAACCCATCCTTGGCGACCGAGCTTTTCCAGCGGCTGATAGCGCACCTTATATTGCATCCGCTGCGCCCCTTCCACCCAGTATCCGAGATAGACATAAGGCAGGCCTGCGGCGGCCGCGCGGACCAGATGGTCCATGATGATATAATTGCCCAGGCCGGGACGATGCTCCAGCTCGGTATCGAAAAAGCTGTATATCATCGACAGGCCGTCACCCTGACGATCGGTGAGGCATGCCCCCACCAACTTGCCCGGACGGCCATCGGCATCGGGCTCGCGATATTCGATCACATAGCTGTCGACCGGGGTTTGCTCGACCATGTCGGCAAAATCCATCTCGTCCATTTCGGTCATTCCACCGCCCGGATGCCGGGCCTGGAGATAGCGCCGAAGAAGCGCATACTGCTCCTCGGTGGACCATGGCTTGCACGCCGTAACTTGCAGGTCGCTGTTCCGGCGCAGCACCTTGCGCTGGGTCGCATTAGGGCGGAATTGCTTCGCCAGGACGCGCACCGACACACAGGCGGAGCAATCAGCGCAACTGGGCCGATAGGCGACATTCTGGCTGCGCCTGAACCCGATGCGGCCAAGCGCGTCGTTGAGTTCCGACGCGTTGTCGCCACTCAATTCCGTGAAGACCTTCCGCTCGTTCTTACCCGGAAGATAGGGGCAAGGACTGGGGTTGGTGACGAAGAAACGGGGGAATCGAAATGGCGCGGTCATGCCCCGCGCTCCGATTCCATCTTCATCCTCATTGCGTCCATCGTCGGTTTATGGCGTCGCGTCGCGCGGCTGAAAAGGGCATTTACCACGAAAATTGCAGAGGAACGGCCATCATGCGACTTCAATGGGGGCGACTTCATATCCTGCTTCGCGCAGCGCGGCGATAAGCCTTTGAAGATGGGCACCATCGCGGGTTTCGCACTCGACATCCAGGCTGAGGCCCTTGGCCGGCAGATTGGTGAAGATGCGCTGGTGCGACAGCTCCAGGATGTTCACGGCTTCCTGGTCGAAGATGCGCGCGACATGAAACAGGGCGCCGGGACGGTCCTGAAGGATGATGCGCAGACGGGCGAGACGGCCCGAGCGCGCAAGATCGCGCAACAGCACATTGGCCAGCAGGCGCGTGTCGATATTGCCGCCCGTCAGCACCAACCCGACATTGCGGCCGACAAACCGCTCGCGATAGGTCAGCAGCGCCGCGAGGCCCGCAGCGCCCGCGCCCTCCACGACCGTCTTCTCGATCTGCAGAAGCAGGCTGACGGCCTCCTCCAGCCGCCGCTCCGACACCAGCAACACCTCGTCCGCCAGCCGTTCGACCACGCGGCGGGTGATATCGCCCGGTTGCTTGACGGCGATGCCTTCCGCCAGCGTGTCGCCGTCGCAGGCCAGATCGCCGCCCTTGATGAAGCTGTACATCGACGGATAAAGCTCGGCCTGGACACCGACCATCCGGATGTCCGGCTTCATCGCCCTGGCCGCAGTCGCCATGCCGGAAAACAAGCCCCCGCCGCCGATCGGCACGACCAACGTGTCGATCTGCGGCGCATCCTCCAGCATCTCCAGCGCCACGGTGCCCTGCCCCGCCATGATGTCCGGCTCGTCGAAGGGATGGATGAAGGTCAACCCCTGCTCCACCTCCAACTTGCGCGCGTGGGCGTAGGCGTCGTCGAACTTCTCGCCGAATTGCACGACCGTGGCGCCGTGCCCACGCGTCTGCGTCACCTTCACGATCGGGGTAGTCGTGGGCATGACGATGGTCACCGGCACGCCGAGGCGCTTGCCGTGGTAGGCAAGACCCTGCGCATGATTGCCTGCCGAGGCCGCGATCACGCCCTTTTCCTTCCACGCCTCGTCCAGTTGCAGCAGGCGGTTGAGCGCGCCGCGCTCCTTGTAGGCTGCGGTGAACTGAAGATTTTCGAACTTCAGATAGATGCTGCACCCCAGCATGTCCGACAGCGTCTGGCTGATCAGCGTCGGCGTTTTCACGATCGAACCTGCAATGCGGGTCCGCGCCGCAAGAACGTCGTCAACGGTGATGGGCAGCGGCAAAGCGCTTTCGATCCTGGCAAGCGTGTTCATGCGCGCCCCGTAAAGCAAAATTGCGGCGGAAGAAACTGGCACTGGCCGAAAACTCGCCCTATGGCGGTTCGAACGCAGCAAATGTACGAGGCTTATGGCTAATATCGCGTTTATCGGTCTGGGCGTCATGGGTGGCCCGATGGCGGGACATCTGGCGAGGGCGGGCCATAGTCTCACCGTTTACAACCGCTCCATCGGCAAGGCGAAGACCTGGGCCGAAACCTATGGCGGGACGGTCGCGATCACGCCGGCGAAGGCAGCCGAAGAGGCGGATATCGTCATCAGCTGCGTCGGCAATGACGATGACCTGTCGCAGATCACATTGGGGCGCGACGGCGCGTTCCGCGCGATGCGCGAAGGCAGCCTGTTCATCGACCACACCACCGTCTCGGCGCGCATAGCCCGGCAGTTGTTCGTGGAGGCCGAGAGCCGCGGCATTCATAGCGTCGATGCGCCCGTCTCCGGCGGACAGGCCGGGGCGGAAAACGGCAGGCTATCCGTGATGTGCGGCGGCAGCGAGCCGGCTGTCGCCGCCGCGCGGATCGTGATGCAGGCCTATGCCGCCCGTATCATCCATGTCGGCGCGGCCGGTGCGGGGCAGACGACGAAGATGGTGAACCAGATCTGCATCGGCGGCGTGTTGCAGGGGCTGGCGGAAGCGCTACGTTTCGCCCAGGCAGCCGAACTCGACCTCGACAAGGTGTTCGACGCCGTCTCCGGTGGCGCGGCGCAAAGCTGGCAGATGGAAAATCGCTGGAAGACCATGGCGCAGGACAGTTTCGACTTCGGTTTCGCGGTGGATTGGATGCGCAAGGATTTGGGCCTCGCTCTGGAAGAAGCCCGCGCAAACGGCGCCAGCCTGCCGGTGACGGCGATGGTCGATCAGTTCTACGCCGATGTGCAGGCCATGGGCGGCGGGCGACAGGACACCAGCTCGCTGGTGCGCAGGATGACGCGCGCATGAGGATATCCCGGCTGGCAGCGATCGCCATGATGGCGTTGCCCACCCCCGCCCTTGCCTCCGGCGTGATCGACAATGTGAACGGCATCGCGCTGGACGCCAACGGGCGGATCGTCCGCTTCGGCGCGCTCCAGATCGACGATGAGGGCAAGGTCGAAAAGCTGATCCAGGGTCGGTATCAGGAACCGGAATATAGGCCCAAAAAGCCGAAGAAGGGCCAGCCATGGCCGGAACGCCCCAAGGGTCCGACCTTCAAGCTGGACGCCGGGGGCAAGACGCTGATCCCCGGCCTGATCGACGCGCACGGCCATGTGATGGGCTATGGCCTGTCGCTCGTCACGCTCGATCTTTCCGAAACGACTTCGCTCGCCGAAGCTCAGGCCAAGATCCGCGCCTATGTTACGGCCAATCCGGGCCTCAAATGGATCATAGGCACGGGCTGGAACCAGGAAAAATGGGGCCTGGGCCGCTTTCCGACGGCAGAAGAACTCGATGCTGCCGTCCGCGACACGCCGGTATGGCTGGAACGGGTGGACGGTCATGCCGGCTGGGCCAACAGCGCCGCCATCCGTGCCGCGGGCATCACCGCGACGACCAAAGCGCCTGCGGGCGGACGCATCGAAATGGCTGCGGGCAAGCCGGCGGGCGTGTTCGTCGACAAGGCGATGGACCTGATCCAGAAGGTGGTGCCGCCCCCTGCCCCCAAGGACCGGGACATCGCCCTGGAAAAGGCGCAGCGCGCGCTCCTGGCCCAAGGCGTGACCGGCATTGCCGACATGGGCACCAGCATCGAGGATTGGCAGGCGTTCAGGCGCGCGGCGGACCGCGGCGCGCTGCGCGTGCGGATCATGTCCTACGCTTACGGGCTCGACAATATGATCGCCATCGCCGGGCCGGAACCTACGCCCTGGCTCTATGATGATCATCTGCGCATGGGCGGGATCAAGCTGCTGCTCGATGGCGCATTGGGATCGCGCGGCGCATGGTTGCGCGCCGATTATGCCGACGCACCTGGCCAGCGCGGGCTGCCGATGATCCCGGACACCCAATTGCGCAACATCATGAGCCGCGCGGCAATGGACAATTTCCAGGTGGCGGTCCACGCGATCGGCGACGCGGCCAACCGCGAAGTGCTGAACGCCATTGAGGAGTTGAACGACACCTACAAGGGCGAGCGGCGCTGGCGGATCGAACATGCGCAGATCGTCGATCCCGCCGATCTGCCGCGCTTCAAGCCGCTGGGGGTCATCGCATCGATGCAGCCGGTGCATGAGGCGTCGGACTGGCGCATGGCGACGGCGCGGCTTGGCGAGACGCGACTCGCTGGGGCCTATGCCTGGAAGACGATGCTGGACAACGGCGTGCCGCTTGCGTTCGGATCGGACGTGCCGGTCGAGAGCCCCAACCCGTTCGCCGGCATCGCCGTCGCCATGAGCCGCGAGGACGCGAAGGGCGAGCCGGTCGGCGGCTGGATGCCTGCCCAGCGAGTGAGTTTTGAAGCAGCGCTGGACGGCTTCACCAGGCAGGCGGCCTATGCCGGCTTTGCGGAAAAGAAGTTCGGCAATCTGGCGGTGGGGCAACGCGCAGACTTCCTGCTGATAGACCGGGACATCTCCGTCGCGCGGCCCACCGAAATCCGCCAGACGCAGGTGCTGGAAACCTGGATCGACGGCAAGCGGGTCTATGTGAAGGGGCAGGACACCGGCAGCCCGCCGCTCAGCGCGACTTCGCAGGGTTCCACACGGTAACCGTCCGGCCCGTCATCGCGCGAGTCGCGCCCTGCATCGTCGCGGCGTAGGCGATCAGCACATCCACCAGCGCCGCGAAGGGTCCGCTCTTCGCCCGCACGCCGATCCAGATGACAAGGCCGACCGCGATCGCGCCGCTCATATAGAGGACCGGCGACAGGCGCATCGCCAGCGCGCCGGCCGCCACAGCGCCGATAAGGATGAAGACGCCGCCGAACCAGCGGACGATCTTGCGCGATGCGTATTTGAAGCGGTCGATCGCAGCCATCCGCCTGAGTTGCGGACGCAAATGGCGGTGCGTGTGCCAGGAGCGGGCAGCGATCCGCACCTTGCGCCGATATTCGTCCCGACGGGCGGTCACCAATCGTTCGCGGGCGATGACGTCCTTGGCTTTCACCAGCCGCTTGCCCGCGAAGATGACGGCCATGGATACGGTAAGGTCATCCAGCACGCTGTCGGGAAAGGTCGGGTACAGGGTTGTGCGGATCGAGAAGATGGAACCGTCCGCCCCCAGTACATTGCCGGTGCGGGATTCCTCATCCTTGAGTCGCTCCTCGATCCGCCAATAGAGCGACCCTACCGAAGCGGTGGCGCTCTCATCCGCGCCGACATAATGCAACGACCCGAGCACGCCGCCGACGTCCGGATCGGCATAGCGGGCCAGCAGCCGCCCAATCGCCTCATCGTCCAGCAGGACGTTGGCGTCAGTGAAGATGAGCACGTCGCCCGCCGCCCGTGCGGCGAGTTGCTTCATGCCATGCGCCTTGCCGCTTCGACCTGGGCCACGGACGAGAGTCACGAGATCGCCCTGCGCTGCGATCAGGTCGCCGGTGCCGTCAGTGGACCCGTCATCGAATGCGAGGATTTCAAGGTTGGGGTGCAGCCGCTTCAGCGTTGCCAGGTTTGCCAGCTTTTCCGGCATGGCCGCCGCCTCATTATAGGCGCAGAAGAGAAGCGACGCGCTCGGCACCGTGGTAGCGACGGGATGCTCCGGTCTGGAAGGCAGCAATCGCAGGGCTAGAGGGTAAAAGAGGAAGGGCCAGGCGACCGCCACCAGGCTGAGCAGCACTATGGCTGCCAGGAACAGATCGATCGTCATGCGTCAATACGCCTTGTGGTGGACGAGCACGCCCAGCGTCGCCACGATGATGCGCAGATCGCGCCAGATCGACCAGTCGCTGACATATTCCAGGTCGGACTGAAGCCGGTCGATCAAGTCCTGATGGTGATCCGTCGCGCCCCGATGGCCGCGCACCTGCGCCAGGCCCGTCATGCCCGGCTTGATGCAATGGCGGGCCCAATAACGCGCATCGACCTCCCAATAGAGAGTGTCGCCCGCTTTTGCGGCAGCGGCGTGAGGACGGGGGCCGACGATGCTCATGTCGCCCTTCAACACGTTGAAGAGTTGCGGCAGCTCATCGATGCTTGTCCTGCGCAGGAAGGCACCCACCGGCGTTACCCGGTCGTCGTCTCGGCGGGTCAGGGTCGCGGCCTGATGATCGCTCGCCTCCGTCCGCATCGACCGGAATTTGTAGATGGAGAAGGATCTCGCATCCTTGCCGATCCGCGGCTGGCGGAAGAGGATGGGGCCGGCGCTGGTGAGCTTCACGGCAAGCGCGGCTGCGATGAGAATGGGCGACAGCAGCAGCGTCGCGATGCTTGCCACCAGCAGATCGAACAGGCGCTTGACCAGCCGATCGCGAAACTGGAGCGGACCGCCGGCGACGATGATCGTGGGCTGGCCGTCAAATTCGTCCACCCGCGCGGGCGCGAAGCGGAGC
>JACESO010000036.1 GCA_013911745.1 Sphingobium sp.
ATTCTACGACCTTGTCCGCCAAAGCTATCTGCTGCTCTCGGATTATCAGACGAAAATGGCCGACGCGGTCGACGGCGTCGATCCGAAGGAGAAAGCCCGGCTGCGCTTCGCCACCGCCGGCCTGCTGGACGCCCTTTCGCCGTCCAACTTCCCGCTCACCAATCCGCAGGTGGTGCAGAAGACGATCGAGAGCGGCGGCGAGAATCTGGTGCGCGGCCTCAAGCACATGCTGGCCGACATGGAGAAGGGCCAGCTGACGCATACCGACGGCACCGCCTTCGAACTCGGCCGCAACATCGCCGCGACGCCGGGAAAGGTGATCCACGAAACGCCGCTCTACCAGCTGATCCATTATGCGCCGTCGACCGATACGGTGCTGGAAACGCCGCTCCTCATCTTCCCGCCCTGGATCAACCGCTTCTACATCCTCGACCTTTCGCCGGAAAAGAGCTTCGTCAAATGGGCGGTGGATCAAGGCCTCAGCGTCTTCCTCGTCTCTTGGAAATCGGCCGACGCATCGATGAAGGACATGGTCTGGGACGATTATATCCTTGGTGGCCAGATCGACGCGATCGATACCGTCCGCGACCTGCTGGGCGTCGAAAGCGTCCACACGATCGGATATTGCGTGGCGGGCACCACGCTTGCCGCGACGCTGGCACTGCTGGCGGCGCGCGGAGAAGCGGACAAGGTGGCAAGCGCGACCTTCTTCACCGCGCAGGTCGATTTCAGCAAGGCAGGGGATCTCGCCCTGTTCGTCGACGACGAGCAGATGAAGCTGGTCGATCAGCTTTCGGCCGGGGGCTTCCTGGACGGACGCTACATGGCCGCGACCTTCAACCTGCTGCGCGGTCGTGACCTCATCTGGAACTATGTGGTCAACAATTATCTGTTGGGGCAGGATTATCCGCCCTTCGACCTGCTCCACTGGAACGGCGACACCACTAACCTGCCGGCGCGCTGGCACCGGGATTATCTGACGCAGCTGTATCGCGACAATCTGCTGGTCGTGCCCGGCGCGATCAGCGTCGCGGGCACGCCCATCGACCTCACGCGCGTGACGACGCCCGCCTATGTCCAGGCGGGGCGGGAGGATCATATCGCGCCGCTGGAAAGCGTCTGGAAATTGACCGAACATTTTGCGGGGCCGATCCGATTCCTTTTGGCGGGTTCGGGCCATATCGCAGGCGTGGTGAATCCGCCTTCGGCCATGAAATATCAATATTGGACCTGCGACGCCAAGCAGGCGACCATCGATGATTTCCTGGCTCATGCGACGGAAACAAAAGGTAGCTGGTGGCCTGACTGGCGCGCCTGGATCGGCGGAATCGACGAGAAAAGCGTGGCGGTGACAGGCGCACGAATCCCCGGCGGGGGCAAGCGAAAAGCGATCGAGGACGCCCCTGGACGCTACGTGAAGCAGCGCTGACCGGCCGGATATTGCCATTTTGTTGCAGTGCACAATAGCGCTTGCAATGACTTAGATTCTTCTGTATTGTGCAGTGCAGCAAACGGAGGAAGGTCATGGCCGTAACCCCGAAGACACCGCGGAAGAGCGCCCGTCCCAAGACCGGGTCGAGCACTATGTCGGCAAGCGAAGCGCTGAAGGCGGCGGAGGCCGCTATCGGCGCAACACCTCAACCGGCGAAGCCCACCCGCAAGCCGTCCGCGCCACGGGTCAAGCGTCCGGAGCCGGTCGCCCCGACCACCCCCGATCCCGTTGCCGTGGTGGCCGCCACCACAGCTGTCGATGCCGCGCCGGAGCCCGTTCCGGACATGGCGCCGACGCCCCTGACAGAGAGCCTGACCAAGGCCGAAGCTGAAGTGACAGCGCCGCTGCCCGCCATAGAAGGAACCACCATGATGAACGACGTTATCGAAACCGGAAAGAAGTTCGCGGAAGACGCCAAGGCGAAGATGGAAACCGCCTATGCCGACTTCAACGAGAAGACCAAGGCCCAAGTCGAGAAGTCGACCAAGGCCATCGAAGAGCTGAGCGACCTTGCCAAGGGCAATGTCGAGGCGCTGGTCGAATCGGGCAAGATCGCCGCCAAGGCGATCGAGACGCTGGGCCAGGAAGCCGTCGATTACAGCCGCAAGAGCTTCGAGAAGGCCACCGCTTCGTTCAAGACCTTCTCGACCGTCAAGACCCCGACCGAATTCTTCCAGCTGCAGAGCCAGCTGCTCTCCAGCAGCTTCGACGAATTCACCAAGGAAGCGGCGAAGAACAGCGAGGCGCTGATCAAGATGGCAGGCGAAGTCGCCCAACCGATCACCGCGCGCGTGACGCTGGTCACCGACAAGGTCAAGTCCCTGGCGGCCTGAGCCTGCCGGACTTTCGACTTCGAGCAAAGGGGCGTTCCTTCCAGCGAAGGAGCGCCCCTTTTCCATGGGTCAAACTGAGGCAGCGCGCGGCGAACCGGGGTTCCGCCCCCTTGCCATGGCGAACCGAATCGCCATATTCTCCCTCATCATGGATAACAGCATCAGCGTATCTTCATGGTCCGTCAGCATGGCGGACCGGGATCAGGACGATCAGGGCGAAGGTCCCGGCGGGCCCAATGTCGGCATCGCCACCCGCACCCGCACCCGCACGAAAAAGCCGTCGCTCTACAAGGTGCTGATGCTGAACGACGACTATACGCCCATGGAGTTCGTCGTCCATGTTCTCCAGAGCTTCTTCCGCATGGACATGGAGGAAGCGACGCGCGTGATGCTCCACGTGCACCAGCGCGGCGTCGGCGTCTGCGGCATCTTCAGCTACGAAGTCGCGGAGACGAAGGTGAATCAGGTGATGGACTTCGCCCGCCAGAATCAGCACCCGCTGCAATGCACGCTGGAGAAGGCGTAGGCCTTCATTGTCTGGTCAGGGCGTAGCGTCTGAGATCGGCGCTCGCACCGTCAGCGAAGTATCCGAGACTGGCTCAATTTTCCGATATTCTGGGGTAGTGGCCGCACCGCCTTGCGGCCGGTTCATTCCCACTCGATCGTGCCGGGGGGCTTGCTCGTATAGTCGTAGACGACGCGGTTGATGCCCTTGACCTCGTTGATGATGCGGGTCGCGACGCGGCTCAGGAATGCGGCGTCGAAGGGGTAGATGTCCGCGGTCATTCCGTCGGTCGAGGTGACCGCGCGCACCGCGCACACATTGTCATAGGTGCGGTAGTCGCCCATCACGCCCACGGTCCGCACCGGCAGCAGCACGGCGAACGCCTGCCAGATCGCGTCATACAGGCCGGCGCTGCGGATTTCCTCCAGATAGATGGCGTCGGCCTTGCGCAGGATGTCGCAGCGTTCCTTGGTCACTTCGCCCGGGATGCGGATGGCAAGGCCGGGGCCGGGGAAGGGGTGGCGGCCGACGAAAATGTCGGGCAGGCCCAGTTCCTTGCCGAGCACCCGAACTTCATCCTTGAACAGTTCGCGCAGGGGTTCGACCAGCTTCATGTTCATCCGTTCGGGAAGGCCGCCGACATTATGGTGCGACTTGATCGTCACCGAAGGGCCGCCGGTGAAGCTGACGCTTTCGATCACGTCGGGGTAGAGCGTGCCTTGCGCCAGGAAGTCGGCGCCGCCAATCTTCGCCGCTTCCTCCTCGAACACGGCGATGAATTCGCCGCCGATGAACTTGCGCTTCTTTTCCGGGTCGGTAAGGCCCGCGAGGCCCCCCAGGAACCGGTCCTCGGCATTTACGTGAACCAGTTTGATGCCATAATGTTCGCGGAACAGGCTCACCACCTGCTCCGCTTCGCCCAGCCGCATCAGGCCGTGATCGACGAACACGCAGGTCAGCTGTTCGCCGATCGCCTCGTGGATCAGCACCGCGGCGACCGCGCTGTCGACGCCGCCGGACAGGCCGCAGATCACGCGCCCGTTGCCAACCTGCTCCCGGATCTCGGCGATCTTGACCTGCCGGAACTCCGCCATCGTCCAGTCGCCGGCGAGGCCGCAGACGTGGCGGACGAAATTGGCGATCAGCTTGCCGCCGTCAGGCGTATGGACGACTTCGGGATGGAATTGCGTGCCGTAGAACTTCCGCTCCTCGTCGGCGATGACCGCGAAAGGCGCGCCGTCCGACACGGCGACGATCTTGAAGCCGGGCGCGAACTTCGTGACCTTGTCGCCGTGGCTCATCCAGACCTGATGCCGCTCGCCAACCTCCCACAGGCCGTCGAACAGCGCGCAGGGTTCCGTCACGGTCAGGAAGGCGCGGCCGAACTCGCCGCCTTCGCCGGTCTCATGACCGGGCCGCACTTCGCCGCCCAGCTGGTGGCTCATCACCTGCTGGCCGTAGCAGATGCCGAGGATCGGCACGCCAGCGTCGAACAGCGCCTGCGGGGCGCGGGGGCTGCCTTCCTCCGGCACGCCGGCGGGCGAGCCGGAAAGGATGATGCCCTTGGGCTTCAGTCGCTCAAACGCCTCGGCGGCGGCGGTGAAAGGCGCGATCTCGGAATAGACGCCCGCTTCGCGCACGCGCCGGGCGATGAGCTGGGTCACCTGGCTGCCGAAATCCACGATGAGGATATTATCCTGAAGGGGCAGCGTCATGGGAATCGCCTTTGGCTTGGATGGAAGGGATTCGCGCCCGGTTAGTCGCCCGCCCCCGATATGTCCAGTTGCGGCGTCGCCCCGCTCTCTGCGCGCCAGCCGATCAGCGCCGCGCCTCCCAGGATCGCCGCCGCGATCAGGAAGGCGCTGCCGATGAAGGGGAGGGTGGGATGCGCGCCCACGGATAGGGAATAGACGGTGCCGAAGAAGAGTGGGGAGGCGATGCCGGCGATCGCGCCGACGCTGTTGTTCGCCCCCTGAAGCTGGCCTTGTTCCGATTCGCTGACATGGCGGGTCATCAGCGCCTGGATGGTCGGCATGGCGAGCCCCCAGAGCGCGTTGGGGAACATGGCGGCGACGAACAGGCCCTGGCTCGGGGCAAGGCCCATCGACGCCACGCCGATCGCGCCGAAGGAGAGGCCGATCACCATCGTCGTGCGGTCACCCAGCCGCTTGACCACTGGCCCGGTGAGCAGGCCCTGCACGCCCATGTCCATGATGCCGACCAGCGCCAGCAGCGCGCCGACCTGCCACGCGCCCCAGCCATAACGGTCCCCGGCATAGAGCACGAAGACGGCGGAGAAGAGGTGATGGGCGAAATAGAGCAGGAAGTTCACCACCGCGAGACTGGACAGTTCGGGATGGGAGCGCAGCAGGCGGAGCGCGCCGAACGGATTGGCTCGCGTCCAGCTGAACCCCATCCGCTTGTCCGGAGCGAGCGATTCGGGCAGCACGAAAAGGCCGTAGAGGAAGGCGAGGCCCGACAGCGCCGCCGCCGCCCAGAAGGGAGCGCGCAGGGAGACTTCCCCCAGCACGCCGCCGATCAGCGGGCCGGCGACGAAGCCCGCGCTGAACGCCGCGCCGATCAGGCCATAGCCCTTTGCTCTGCCTTCCGGCGGGGTGATGTCGGCCATATAGGCGAAGGCGGAGGTGAAGCTGGACGAGGTCACGCCCGCGAGGATGCGGCCAAGGGCCAGCCACCAGAGATTGGGGGCGAGCGCCATCAGCACATAATCGAGCGCAAGGCCGGCGACCGACACGAGGATGACCGGACGCCGGCCGTAGCGGTCCGAGAGCGATCCGATGACGGGTGAGCAGAGAAACTGCATCCCGGCCCAGAGCGCGACGAACAGGCCGTTCCACATGCCGGCCGACGCGCTGGAGCCCGACAGGGTTTCGATCAGCTGGGGCAGTACCGGGATGACGATGCCCATCGACATGACGTCGAGCAGCGCCGTCACCAGGATGAAGGCGATCGCGGCGGTGCGGCGGGGGTGCGGCGAGGCGGACATGGGAAAGGAGCTAGCCTGCGGGGCGGCGGAAGGAAAGGATCTAGCCCTGCTTTCCGAAGTTCACACCGACGTTGCCCGGAAAAGCGCCGAATCCGGCACGAAGCGTCCTCAAAGCGCCGCGGACGCCTCACCGAAGCGCTCGCGAAGCCTTCCCGACGCGTCCCATCCTATCGGCCCGCGTCAGCGGGAGGCGACGTCGCGGCTCAGATAGACCTGGGCGACGCGGCCGTCCTTCATCGCGCAGGTGAAGCGATGGGTGGTTCCGCCGGTCGCGCGATAGCTGGTGCGGCTTTCCACTTCGCCGTCGATATTATAGGCGCCCGAGCCTGTGGGGCGAGGAGTGTCGATATGGCGCACCTCGGCATAGCCGGCCTGCTGGCGCTGCGCCTCGTCCCGCGCCGCGAGCGCGCAGGCGTCCGTCAGCGCGTCGTCGCGGCCATTGGCGTCCGCGATGTCGGAAAAGTCTGCGTCGTCGCGCGCCGGGCCTTCGTCATGCGAAGGCGGGTTGCTCTGCACGTCCGCACCATAATCGGTGCCGTCGCGCGGCGGCGGCGCATTATCATCATAGGAGCGGTCGTTCCCCTGCGCTTGCTGCGCCTTCTTGTCCTTCGCCATGGAGGAGGCGGCGATGGCGACCGCGCCAACGAGCGCCGCGACGCCGATCGCGTCGCCCACGCCGAAACCGTCGCCGCGGCGATGATGCCGATCCCAGCCACCACGGCCCCAGCCGCCGCCATAGCCATAGCGGGGCTGTGCCTGCGCCGCGCCGATGCTGCCCATCAACAGACCCGCGCCTACCAGCGCTCCGGTCATCCAGCGTGCCTTGGTCCCGATCATGCGCGTTCCTCCTGCGTCGGCCGTCTGTAGCGCCGCCGGGCTGTCCGGCGGCTGAACGGCGTCAGTCGGGCCTCGCCCCGATGGCAAGGCCGGTGAAGCGCGCGGCGAACGCGTAGCTGTCGGCCATTTCCTCGATCAGCTTGTCGATGGGCTTGCCGGTGCCATGGCCCGCCCGCGTTTCCACCCGCAGCAGCCGGGGCCTGGCGCCAAGGTCCACGGCCTGGAGCGCGGCGGCATATTTGAAGCTGTGCGCCGGTACGACCCGGTCGTCCGTGTCCGCCGTGGTGACGAGGATCGCGGGATAATCCTTGCCCGCCAAAATATTGTGATAAGGCGAATAGGCGTAGAGGAGGGGGAAGTCGCGGGCGTTGTCGGGCGATCCATAATCGTCCACCCAGTAGCGGCCCGCGGTGAAGCGGTCGAAGCGCAGCATGTCCATCACGCCCACCGCCGGCAACGCCGCCTGGAACAGGTCGGGCCGCTGGTTCACCACCGCGCCGACCAGCAGCCCGCCATTGGAGCGCCCCTCGATCGCCAGCCCGTCGCGTGGGGTGAAGCCATTGGCCTTCAGCCACTCGCCCGCCGCGATGAAATCGTCGAACACATTCTGCTTGTTCGCGCCGCGCCCCGCCTCATGCCAGGCCTTGCCGAACTCGCCGCCGCCGCGCAGATTGGCGATGGCATAGACGCCCCCCTGTTCCAGCCACGCCATGCGCGTTGCCGAATAGCCGGGCGTCAGGCTGATATTGAAGCCGCCATAGCCATAGAGAATGGTCGGCGCGGCGATGGCGCGGTCGGCCAGGGTCTTCTTGCGCAGGATGGTGATGGGGATCATCGTCCCGTCCTTCGAAGGGTAGGCGCGCTGCTCCACCCCGTAATTGTCCGGGTCGAAGGGCAGGTCGGGTTCGGCGAAGAGCTGGCTCTGCCGGGTCGCGGTGTCGAAGCGGTAGATGCTGGCGGGCGTGACGAAGCCGGAAAAGCTGAAGAAGGTTTCGGGATCGCCGTCGCGTCCGGCAAATCCTGCCGCCGTACCATAACCGGGCAGCGGCACGTCGCCGACCTTGCGCCCGTCCAGTTCCACCAGTTCCGCGACCGTCTGCGCATCGCTCATATAGGCCAGGATCAGGCGATTGCCGACGAGCGATCCGCCGGCAAGCGTCTCCCTGCGCTCGGCGATCAGCGGCCTCGGGCGGCGGCGCGGGCGGGCCGCATCCAGCGTCACTACGCGCAGGCGCGGCGCTTGGAAGTCGGTGATGAAATAGAGGGTGGTGCCGCGGCTGCCGATCAGCCGCCAGTCGTTCGTCGGCCCCCTGACCAGCAGCCGGGGGCGAACCGCGCCGCCGGTGAGTTCGGCGACATGGACTTCGCGGCGGGGGTCGATCCCTTCGAAACTGTTGATGATGAGCCAGCGGCCATCGCTGGTCACCTGCGCCTGGTGGCTGAGCCCCGGTCGGTCGGGCGTGGCGTAGATCAGCTGGTCCTGCGACTGGGGCGTGCCGATGCGGTGATAGTAAAGCTGCTGGTCGCGGTTGGCGGAGCGATAGGCTTCGCCTTCCTCGGGCGCGGGGAAGCGGGAATAGAAGAAGCCTTCGCTGCGGCCATCCCAGGCGATCTGGGAGAATTTGACCCAGCGCAGTTCGTCGTCGAGCATGTGCCCGCTTTCGACGTCCATCAGCCGCAGCGTGCGCCAGTCGCTGCCAGCTTCCTGCACCGCATAGGCGAGGCGGCGGCCATCGGGGGAGGGCGCCCATTCCGCCAGCGCCAGTCCCCCGTCCTTCGCCCAGTCGTTGGGATCGAGCAGCAGGCGCTGGCCGCCGTCCAGCCCGTCGCGGACATAGAGCGGCGTCTGGTTCTGAAGCCCCTTGTTATAGCCGTAGAAATAGCGCCCGCCCGCCTTCCGGGGCAGCGTGTAGCGGCCATGCGACAGCAGCGCCCGCATCCGCGCCTTGAGCGCGTCGCGGCCGGGCAGCGCATCGACATAGCGGCGGGTGAGCGCATTTTCCCGCGCCACCCAATCGGCCACCGCCGGGTCGGCGCGCAGATCGTTTTCCAGCCAGCGATAGGGATCGGCGACCTTCACGCCGAAATGATCCTCCACCAGATCCTGCCGGGGCGTGGCGGGATAGGCGAGCGCCGCCTTGCGGTCTCCGCCCGCGTCGATGGCCGCATTGTCCGGCGCGGCAAGGGCGCTGGCAGGGCCGGAAAGGGGGAGACAACAGGCCACTGCCAGCAGCAGCGGCAGGAACGGGGCGGCGCGCATCCTCTTGTCTTTTTAACTCTTGTCAAAAGCGAACAGGCCGCAGCTCTAATGAGCCGCGGCCTGTCGGTAAAGCGTCCAGTCCCGTAAGACGGGACCGGTTCGGATCAGGCGTCTTCCAGCTCGTCCGCGTCGGCGCCCTGGACCGGACCGCTGTCCTGACCCTTGGCATCGACGTCGCGATCGACCAGTTCGATGATCGCGATCGGCGCGGCGTCCGACGCGCGGAAGCCCGCCTTGATGACGCGGGTATAGCCGCCGTCGCGGTCCTTGTAGCGCTCGGCCAGGACGTCGAACAGCTTGGTCAGCTGCGCGTCGTCCTGCAGGCGCGACTGGGCCAGGCGACGGTTGGACAGGCCACCCTTCTTGGCGAGGGTGATCAGCTTTTCGACGTAGGGACGCAGTTCCTTCGCCTTGGCGGTGCCGGTCAGGATCTGCTCATGCTTGATGAGCGAGGCCGCCAGGTTGCGGAGCAGGGCGGTGCGATGACCGGCGCTGCGCTGGAGCTTACGATGACCAACCTTGTGACGCATATCTCTTTCCTTCGTTCGTTAAGGGGCCGTGTGAGGTACCCCAGACCAGGCGACCGTTGGAGGTCGTCGCCCATTCACCTTCTTCCCGAACCGCGACGGACCGGCATGGGAGTATATCCCATGCCGTCAGTCGATGCGAAGCACCGCTGGCCGCTCGTTCGCGTTCGCGTTGCGAACCGCCGCGCTGCTGCGCTGCGCCGCTCGCTCCGACTTAGCCCAGCAGCTCCTGTTCGAGCTTCTTGGCCATTTCCTCGATATTTTCCGGCGGCCAGCCGGGGATGTCCATGCCCAGGCGCAGGCCCATGGACGACAGCACTTCCTTGATTTCGTTCAGCGACTTGCGGCCGAAATTGGGGGTGCGCAGCATCTCGGCTTCGGTCTTCTGGACCAGATCGCCGATATAGATGATGTTGTCGTTCTTGAGGCAGTTGGCCGAGCGGACCGACAGTTCCAGTTCGTCCACCTTCTTGAGCAGATAGCGGTTGATCTGGTTGGCGTCGCTTTCGCCTTCCGACGACGCGGCGGCCGCGGCATGAGTGGCCGAAGGGCCGGCGGCGGGCAGCGCGTCCTCGAAATGAACGAACAGCTGGAGCTGGTCCTGCAGGATGCGCGCGGCATAGGCGACCGCGTCTTCCGGCGTGACGGTGCCATCGGTCTCGACGGTCAGCGACAGCTTGTCATAGTCCAGTTCCTGGCCGACGCGGGTGTTGTCCACCTTGTAGGCGACCTGGCGCACCGGCGAGTAGAGCGCATCGACCGGGATGAGGCCGATCGGCGCATCGGCCGGACGGTTGGCGACGGCCGGGACATAGCCCTTGCCGACGTCGGCGGTCAGTTCCATGTTGAGCGTCGCGCCCTGGTCCAGGTGGCAGATCACCAGGTCCGGGTTCATCACTTCGATGTCGCCCACGACGCTGATGTCGCCGGCCTTCACCACGGCGGGGCCGGTGGCGGAAAGCTGAAGCCGCTTGGGGCCTTCGCCTTCCATCTTCAGCGCGACCTGCTTGATGTTGAGGACGATGTCGGTCACGTCCTCGCGCACGCCGGCGAGCGACGAGAATTCATGCAGGACGTTCTCGATCTTGATCGAGGTGACCGCCGCGCCCTGAAGCGAGGACAGAAGAACCCGGCGCAGCGCGTTGCCGAGCGTCAGGCCGAAGCCGCGCTCCAGCGGCTCGGCGACGAAGGTGGCCTTGCGCCGACCGTCGCCCGAAGCCTTGATCTCGAGGCTGTTGGGCTTCTTCAATTCCTGCCAGTTCTTCATGTTGACAGTCATGTATTTCCCCTGGGGATGGGCCGGAACGCTTGTATATCCTGCACCCGACAGGACGTTCCGGCGATGCAAACGGGCAAAGGGGCGACGCGTCCGCCGCCCCGAAACACGCGCTGCGCGTCGTTAGACGCGGCGGCGCTTGGACGGACGGACGCCGTTGTGCGGGATCGGCGTCACGTCGCGGATGGAGGTGATGTGGAAGCCCACGGCCTGCAGCGCGCGCAGGGCCGATTCGCGGCCCGAACCCGGGCCCTTCACTTCGACTTCCAGGGTGCGCACGCCATGTTCGGCGGCCTTGCGGCCGGCGTCTTCCGCGCACACCTGCGCGGCATAGGGGGTCGACTTGCGGCTGCCCTTGAAGCCCATCATGCCGGCCGAGGACCAGCTGATCGCATTGCCCTGGGCGTCGGTGATGGTCACCATCGTGTTGTTGAAGCTGGCGTTGACGTGCGCGACGCCGGCCGAGATGTTCTTGCGCTCGCGCCGCTTGATGCGCTGGGGTTCGCGTGCCATTTTGCTCTATCCTACTGAAATCTTGTGATGCTGGAGGCCGCGCCCAAGGAGGGCTGCCTCCGGCGGAGAAGAAGACGAAACAGTCCCCCGGACTGTTTCTTACTTCTTCTTGCCGGCGATCGGCTTCGCCTTGCCCTTGCGGGTGCGCGCATTGGTATGGGTGCGCTGGCCGCGGACCGGCAGGCCCTTGCGATGACGCAGGCCGCGATAGCAGGCCAGGTCCATCAGGCGCTTGATGTTCATCGCGGTCTCGCGACGCAGGTCGCCCTCGACGGTCAGGTCGGCGTCGATGGCTTCGCGGATCTGCAGGACTTCGGCGTCCGACAGGTCCTGAACGCGGCGGCTGTGGTCGATGCCCAGCTTGTCAGCGAGATCGACGGCGGTCTTGCGGCCGATGCCGTGAATGTAGGTGAGCGCGATGATCACGCGCTTGTTGGTCGGGATGTTGACACCCGCGATACGTGCCATGGTAATCTTTTCTCCTGCTCCACAGGGCGGACGGGCCACCCTATCTCAAAGCGTCAGGACCGGGCTTCCTTGGCATGGAAAAACGGCCAAATTCATGTCCCCCAGGACGCAAAAAAGACGGCCGGTGCAGGAAGCACCGCCGCTCGCCAGCGTCTTGGGGAGGGCCGCCAATAGCGAGTCGGCGGAAATGTGTCAATCGCCCTGCGGCGGCCCGTCGGCAGGAGCAGGAGGATGCGTCAGTGCATCACGTCGATCTCCAGTTCGCCTTCGTCCTGTCCGTCCCAATAATGGGCGCGTTCGGCATGGACGTGGATCATCACGAGGCCCGGCGTGTCGGCACCCTGATCGAACCAGGCCTCCAGGTCCGGGTTCCAATGATCGTCGAACCGGCTGCGGTCGCGGATCAGATCGGCCCGGCCTTCCAGCGCGATGAACAGCGGCCGCTGACCGAACAGGCCGCTCTTGCCGTGGAAGGACAGGCTGACGCGGGGGTCGCGCTCTATGTCGCGCACCATCAGCGTGTCTTCGGTCGTGAAATAGAAGGAGTCGCCGCCATGGGCGACATCATGGTTGTTGCTCATCGGCCGGGCGCCGATATGCCCGTCCTCCGTGTGCGTGGACAGCATCGCAAAGTCGATCTGCTGCATCTTTTCCGCCAGGCTGGCGAGGGTGTGCTGCGTCATGCGTCTCTCCTTTCCACTATCTGTCCCTAACGCAGGATAGGGCGAGTCGGGTTCCGTCCAAGAGGATTCGACAGGGGAAGGAGAAGAACATATCATGAACATATCCCGTCGAGTCGGAGCATGCCGCCATGCACAATCGCCTTCAGCCCCTCTACCGGGCCTTCTACGCTATCAAGCCGCCGGAGCGGATCGCACGGCAGATCGATCATTTCGCCGACACGCTTGATCCGATAGCCGATCGCGTTCCTGCGGAGCATCAGCATGTCACGCTTGGCATCACCACGGACGCGCCGGTCTATCCCTATGAGCTTATCAAGGCTCTGCGGCGGGCCGGTGTCGGCATTCGGGCCGAGCCGTTCGATCTGACGCTCGACCGGCTCAGCATCGGCGGGCGATCGGCGGCGTTGCGGCCCGCGCGGGCAGTTCCGGGCCTCAGCGCGCTGCGGCAGGAAATCGTCCGCGCGATGCAGGTGGCTGGGGCGACGGCGCGGCCCGGCTGGACCTTCAGCCCGCACCAGACGCTCTTCTACCGCGACGGCCGCCCGGATCAGCGCGCGGTGCCGGGCTTTGGCTGGCGGGTTGAGGAAGTGGTGCTGATCTGCAGCCATGTCGGGCGGACAAGGCACGAGATCGTGGGGCGATGGCCGCTGATCGGCGCCGCCCAATATCGGCTGCTGTGAAGGGTCAGCGCTTGCGGACGAATTCCGCGCGTAGCACCAGTCCCTTGATGCCGTCATAGCGGCAATCGATTTCCTGAGGATCGCCGGTCAGGCGGATCGCCTTGATGAGCGTGCCGCGCTTCAACGTCTGGTTCGCGCCCTTTACGGTCAGATCCTTGATCAGGGTCACCTGATCGCCGTCGGTCAGCAGATTGCCAACCGCGTCCCGCACCTCGACCATGCCGGCGGATTCGGTGCGCGAGGCGGCCTCCGCCGCGCTGATCCATTCGCCGCTGGCTTCGTCATAGACATAGTCGTCGTCGGCCATCGTCTGCCCCCTCAGCCCTGCGTCACGCTTTGCAGTACGGCGGCGCGCAGTTCGGGGAGGCCCATGCCCTTTTCGCTCGACGTGGCGATGATGTCGGGATGGGCGGCGGGGCGCTTGCGGATGGCGTCGGCGGTGGCGGCGGTGACGGCGGCAAGCTCGCTCGCCTTGATCTTGTCGGTCTTTGTGAGGACGATGCGGTAGCTCACCGCAGCGGCGTCCAGCATGTCGAGCATGTCGTTATCGACATCCTTGATGCCGTGGCGGCTGTCGATCAGCACCAGCGTCCGTTTGAGCGCCGCGCGCCCGCGCAGATAGTCGTTCACCAGGAAGCGCCACTTCTTCACCATGTCGCGCGGCGCCTTCGCATAGCCATAGCCCGGCATGTCGACGAGGCGGAAGCGCAGCGGATCGCCCACATCGAAGAAGTTGAGTTCCTGCGTGCGGCCCGGCGTGTTGGACGTGCGGGCGAGGCCGTTGCGGTTGGTGAGCGCGTTCAGCAGCGAGCTTTTGCCCACATTGGATCGCCCGGCGAACGCCACTTCGTTCACCGCCATGTCGGGCAGGAATTTGAGGTCCGGCGCGGACTTGAGGAAGGCGATGTGCCCGGCAAAGAGCCTGCGCGCTTCCTCGATGAGGTCGGGGTCGGGTTGGTCGGTCACTCAAAAATCCGATCGGAGGGCCTGGGCTACTTCGCCGTCGCCGTCGTGTTCAGCACGGGATGGCGGCGGTAAAGCCACCATTGCTGCGCCATCGACAGGCAGTTGTTGGTGATCCAGTAGACCAGCAGGCCCGCCGCGAAGGGCGCCATGATGAACATCATCATCCACGGCATGATCGAAAAGACCTGCTGCTGCATCGGGTCCATCTGCGCCGGGTTGAGCTTGAACTGGAAATACATGGAGATGCCGAGCAGCAGCGCCAGCACGCCGATCGCCAGGAAGGACGGGGGCGTGAAGGGCAGCAGGCCGAAGAGATTGAGGATATGCAGGGGATCGGGCGCGGACAGATCCTTGATCCACAGCACGAACGGCTGGTGCCGCATCTCGATCGTCAGCTGCAGCACCTTGTACAGGGCGAAGAAGATCGGGATCTGGATGAAGATGGGCAGGCAGCCGGCGAGCGGGTTCACCTTCTCCGCCTTGTACAGCTCCATCATTTTGACCTGCAACTGCTGCTTGTCGTCCTTATATTTCTCCTGCAGCGCCTTCATCTTGGGCTGCACCGCGCGCATCGCCGCCATGCTGGCGAACTGGCGCTGGGCGACGGGGAACATCAGCGCGCGGACCACGAAGGTCAGGCAGATGATGGCGACGCCGAAATTGCCGATATGTTCGAACAGCCAGTGGAGCAGCGCGAAGATCGGCTTTTCGAACCAGTAGAACCAGCCCCAGTCGATCGCCCGGTCGAACAGCGGAACGCCCGCATCCTGATAGGCTTCGAGCGTCTTCACTTCCTTGGCGCCCACGAACAGGCGCAATGTCTGCGTCGCGGCCTTGCCCGGCGCGACCATCGTCTGTGCGAGGGCGGCGTCGGCCTGATATTGCGTGCCCGCGCCCTTGCGGAACTGGCCCGCGAAATCGGCGTCGGCGGCAGGGACGAGGGCGGAGAGCCAATATTTGTCGGTGAAGCCGATCCAGCCGCCCTTGGACTGGAAGCTCTGGGTCGATGGCCCCTTGTCCAGATCCTTGTAGTTTACGTCATAATTGGCCGCGCCGTTGAACACGCCCATCGGCCCGACATGGATGGTCCAAGTGTCGGGATCCTTGGGAACGCCGAGGCGGCTGATATAACCATAGGGCTTCACCCCGACCGCGCCCCTGCCGCTGTTGGACAGCTTCTGCGCGGCGGTGATCATGTAATTCTGATCGACCGTCAGGCGAATCTCGAATAGCTGGCCCGCGCCGTTGTTCCAGCTCAGGGTGACAGGGCTGGTGGGCGTCAATTCCTTGCCGCTGGCGGTCCAGACCGTATCCTTGTTCGGGGTCTTCAATCCTTCGCCCTGCCAGCCGAAGCCGGCGAAATAGGCGTCCTGCGTGCCCGAGGGGCTGTAGAGGCGGACGTCGGGCGAATCCTTGGCAATGGTTTCCTTATAGGTCGGCAGCACGATGTCGTCGATGCGCGCGCCCTTGAGGTTGATCGAGCCGGCCAGCTTGGGCGTGCGGATGGGGATGCGCGGGCTTTCCCGCAGCACCGCCGTGCGGTCGCGGATCACGACCGGGCCGTCGGCCGCATCGGTGCCGGGCGCAGCGACGGGCGTCGTCTTGCCGCCCTCGATCTTCGTCGCGGGCGGATTGGCCGCCGGGAAAACATAGCGCGACACATAGGGCCAGCCGAACAGGATCGCCGCGGTCAGCAGCACCGCCAGGATGATATTCTTCTTGTCGTCCACGTCTGTTCGGCTCCGCCGTCTGGTGATCTTGTCTGTCAGGGAACCGGATCGTAGCCCGAACCGCCCCATGGGTGGCATCGCATTAGCCGCTTGAACCCCAGCCAGCTACCCTTGATCGCGCCATATTTGCGCACCGCCCCAATTGCATATTCCGAACAGGATGGCGCGTAGCGGCAGGTGGGGGGCAGGATGCGCGAGGGACCGAGCTGCCAGCCGCGCGCGAGCAGGATGAGGAGGCGGCCGATCACGGCCTGGGCCCGACAGGGGTTTGGGGTGCCCTGGGTCCGCGTCCGCGGCCATGATGGGGCCGTGCGTCGCGCGGCGGACCCGGCTCGCGGCTCATGACCTTGCCGAGCGCCTTGGCAAGTTCGGCCCGCAACTGGGAAAAGTCGCGCTCGATCCCGCCATCGCGGCCGATCAGCACATGGTCCGCTCCGGCGATGCCGTGAACGGGCAGCAATTCGCGGGCCAGGACGCGAAAACGGCGCTTCATCCGATTGCGGATGACAGCGCCGCCAACTTTCTTGGTCACGGTGATGCCGTATCGCATCGCCGGATCGCCGTCGCCGCGCTCACGCACCAGCAAGACGAAGCCCGGCATGGGGGCGCGGCGTCCGCGATTCGCCGCCAGAAAATCTGCGCGCCGGACCATCATGGCCGGCGCGGCAGGCTTTTCCAGAGATGGAATCAGGCGCTCAGGCTCTTGCGGCCGCGCGCGCGGCGGGCGCGAATCACGTTGCGGCCGCCGGGCGTCGCCATGCGGGCGCGGAAACCGTGACGGCGCTTCCGAACCAGATTGCTCGGCTGAAAGGTGCGCTTCATCGTTCATTCCTCAAGACAAATAACAAGAATCGGGCGTGACGAAAAAGGGCCGCTTGTGCAGCGGCCGCTTGGGTCAGGGGGCGTCCGATAGGGAAAGGGCCGGGGGAAGTCAATGGGCGAGCGGCCCGATCCCCACTCTACTTGCCCCGCGCCGCCGCCACGCCTTCCTTGAGCGCGTCATAGCCGACCGCGCCGTTCAGCACCTGATCGCCGATGACGAAGGTGGGCGTGCCGCTCGCCTGCAATTTCTGCGCGAGCGCGATGTTGGACGCGATTTCGGCGTCATATTTGTTCGATGCGATCGCGGCTTCCGCCTCGGACTTTGTGATGCCGGCGCGTGCGGCGGCGGCGACGATGGTGTCGCGCGTCACCTTGCCCGCGCCATAGAGCGCTTTGTGGTAAGCCATATATTGGCCGCGTTCGGCGGCGAGCAGCGACACCTTGGCCGCCTCGCCGCTTTCGTCCGACAGGATCGGCAGTTCGCGATAGACGATCTTCACCTTCGCGTCGGAGCCGACCAGCTTCGCCAGGTCGGGCAGCGAGGCGCGGCAATAGCCGCAGGCATAGTCGAAAAATTCGACCACGGTAACGTCGGCGTTCGGCGCGCCTTCCCATGCGCCTGCATAGGGCTTCTCGATCGCGCTGCGGCTGCTCTCGATCGTGCTCGACATCCGCTTGGCCTGCAGCTTCTCGACCGCCTGCGGGATGATTTCGGGATGCTCCAATATATAGTCGTGAACGATCTTCTCGATCGCGGCCTTGTCGGTTGGACTCACGGCGGCGGGCGCCTGTACGGCGAGGGCGGCGCCGGCGGCGGCCGCGAGGAAGGCGAAACCGCCAAGGGTCATCTGCATGGTCCTGTTGGAAAGGGCGGCGCGAAAGCTCGGCCGGTTGTCATCGGTCATCTTTATCGTTTCTTCCGCTGCTGCTCGATCGCAGCGCGCGAGACCATGGCGATATCCTGCGCCCGCAGATAGTCAACCGTGCCGGGCTTCAATCCCTGCATCGCCGCGTCCGCGCTGCGCAGCGCCATCTGGTCCTGCCCGATCATCGAATAGCGTTCCGCCGTGGCGAGCGCCGCGCGGGGCGTGTCGCCGCGCCGCTCATAGACGACACCCAGCTGATACCAGGCGAAGGGATTTTCCCGGTCGCGCTGGACCGCGAGGCGCAGCACCTGTTCGGCTTCGGCGAAGTTCGCCTCATCCTCGCTGGCGATGAGGGCGTGGGCGAGCAGGGTGGAAATGAGCGGCTGGTTGGTGAGCTTCACCGCCTCGCGCAGCGGCGCGATCGCCTCCACCGGCTTGCCGCTCTCCAGCAGGATCTGGCCCTTCAACTCCAGGAAATAGGGATCGTGGGGCAGTGCGGCGAGGAGCGCGTCCGCCTCCGCCAGCGCGCGGTCGGGGTAGGCGCTCTTGTGCCAGGCATAGGCGCGCGCATAATGGGCGGGGATCGACTGGTCGCTTTCGGGATATCTTTGTAATGTTTGGGGCGGCTCCGACGCGAAGCCGATCAGCTTCGCCTTGATCCGCTCGAACCGCTTTTCCAGATAGGGGTCGGGGGGCCGGTTCCACGCCGGATCGGGCTCATAGACCTCGCGCAGCACCTGGATGCGCTCGCCCGACAGGGGGTGGGTGCGGCCGTAGCTGTTGTCCTGCGGGATGGCGAGGCGATATTCCTGGTTCTGCAGCTTCTTGAAGAATTCCAGGCTTCCCCGGCCGCTGATGCCGGCGGTGTGGAGATAGCGCGCGCCCGCCAAGTCGGCGGAGCTTTCCTGCGCGCGGGAGAAGGCGAGGAACTTGCTCATCGCCGCCTGCTGGCCAAGTCCCATGAGGCCCATGCCCGCCTCGCCCGCGCCGCCCGCGATCGCCGCCGCGCCGAGAACGAGGCTCAGCAGGGTAATGCCGGTCGCTTCCTTGATCCCTTCGCCCGAGCGGATGACATGCCCGCCCTCGATATGGCCCAGTTCGTGCGCGACGACGCCCTGCAACTGGTTCACATTGTCGGCCTGCGCGATCAGGCCGCTATGCACCCACACATATTGGCCGCCCGCGACGAAGGCGTTGATCTCCGGATCGTTGATGACCAGCACCTGCACATTGCGCGGCTCCATGCCGGCGGCCTTCACCAGCGGACCCGACATATCGGCCATGAAGGCCTCGGTCTCCGCATCGCGCAGGATCTGCTGAGCGAGGGCGGGACGGGCCATCAGCGCCAGCGAGGCCAGCGTGAGGGCGAGAAACTGCAACAGGCGAGCCATCGGGCGAAAGCCATGCCTGCACGCAACTGAACCTGCCGTGAAGGCGGCAGAAACGAAAGGCGCCGCTGCGCGCCGGATCGAACCGGACATGCAGCGGCGCCTGATCATCGCGAGAGTAGCCCGGCTTACTGGCCGAAGGTGCGCTGCCACCAGCCGCGACGCGGGGCTCCGTCGGCCGTCTCGGCTTCGGCGTTGGCGGGGATGTCGTCGTTGACCGCGACATCCGCATTGGCCTGCGGCGCGGGTTCGGCGGACGCGTCTTCCGGCGCGGCCGCGGTGACGGCGTCGGTGCCCTCTACCTCGCTGGCGACGGCCTTCTTGCGGCGCGCGCGCTTGGGCTTGGCGGGGACTTCGGCTTCGGCAGCCGGTTCCGGCGCAGCTTCTGCGACCTGCGCTACCGGCTCCGCATCCGTTCCCTCGGTTTCGGCCGTTGCCTTCTTGCGTCGGCTGCGCTTGGGCTTTGCGGGCGCTTCCTCGGCGGCCGGCGCGGCGGGCGTCGGCTCAGTCACCACTTCTGCCACGACCTCAGTCGGCGCTTCGGCGGCTTCCGCAACCGGGGCCGCGTCCGCCTTGCCCTTGCGGGCACGGGGGCGACGACGGGTCTTGGGCGCGCCCTCGGCGGGGGCTTCCGCTGCGTCATCGACGGGAGCAGCCTCCACCGCTTCGGCGACAGGCTCGGACGGTTCGGCGTCCGTAGCTTCGCCCTGCGCGGTCACGGCATCCTCGCCGCCTTCGCCACCTTCGCGACGGCGACGGCCACCGCGACGGCCACGCCGGCCGCGACGACGCGCGCCGCCTTCTTCCTCGTCCTTGGCTTCGGCCATGGTTTCGACAGCGGTTTCCTCGGCGTCTTCGTCCGCTTCGGCCTCTTCGCCAGCCTCGTCCGTTTCAGCGGACTCGGTCGTTTCATCGGCGCGGTTCTCGTCGCGCTGGCCGCCGCGACGGCGGCGACGACGGCGGCGACGGCGGCCGCCTTCGCGCTCCTCGCCCTGCTCGCCACGCTCCTCGCGCGCGGTTTCGGCCTCGGCCACCTCGGCTTCTTCTTCCTCTTCCTCCTCCTCGATCAGGTCGAGATCATCCTCTTCGACCGGGAGGGGGGTGTAGTCGACGACGCGCTCGGGCCGGGGGCCGCTCGCTTCCACCGACATGCGCGCGCCCTCGATCTCGCCATCGGGCAGGATTTCGATGCGCACGCCATAGCGCTGCTCGATCTCGTCGAGTTCGCGGCGCTTGTTGTTGAGGACGTAGAAGGCCGCTTCCTGGCTGGCGCGCAGCGTGATGATGCTGCCGCGACCCCGCGCCGCCTCTTCCTCCAGCATGCGCAGTGCGCCGAGGCCGGCCGACGATGCGGTGCGGACGAGGCCGGTGCCTTCGCAATGCGGGCACTGGCGGGTCGAGGCTTCCAGCACGCCGGTGCGCAGCCGCTGCCGGCTCATTTCCATGAGGCCGAAGCCGGAGATGCGGCCGACCTGGATGCGGGCGCGATCGTCCTTCAGCGCCTCCTTCATCGCCTTCTCGACCTTACGGATGTTGGAGTTCATCTCCATGTCGATGAAGTCGATGACGACGAGGCCGGCCATGTCGCGCAGTCGGAGCTGACGGGCAATCTCGCGCGCGGCTTCCAAATTGGTGGCGACGGCGGTCTGCTCGATGCCATGTTCGCGCGTGGAGCGGCCCGAGTTGATGTCGATCGACACCAGCGCCTCGGTCGGGTTGATGACGAGATAGCCGCCTGACTTCAGCTGCACGACCGGATTGTACATCGCTGCCAGCTGGTCCTCCACGCTCGCGCGCTGGAACAGGGAAATGGGGTCGGCATATTGCTTCACCCGGCGCACATGGCTGGGCATCAGCAGCTTCATGAAGTCGCGCGCGGCGCGATAGCCCTCCGCGCCCTCCACGATCACTTCCTCGATATCCTTGTTGTAGATATCGCGGATCGCGCGCTTGATGAGGTCGCTGTCATTGTGGATCAGCGCCGGCGCGTCGGACTTCAGCGTCTTTTCTCGGATTTCGTCCCACAGGCGGGCGAGATAGTCGAAGTCGCGCTTGATTTCCGGCTTGGTGCGCTGGAGCCCGGCGGTGCGGACGATGCAGCCCATGGAAGAGGGCAGCGCCATTTCCGCGATGATCGACTTCAAGCGCTTGCGGTCCGCCGCGTTGCTGATCTTCCGGCTGATGCCGCCGCCATGCGACGTGTTGGGCATCAGCACGCAATAGCGACCGGCGAGGCTGAGATAGGTGGTCAGCGCCGCGCCCTTGTTGCCGCGCTCTTCCTTGACGACCTGGACCAGCAGCACCTGGCGGCGCTTGATCACGTCCTGGATCTTGTAGCGGCGGCGCAGCGCCATGCGCTTGCGGCGCAGTTCGTCCGCGGCCTCGTCGCCGCCGCGTCCGCCCTTGCGGCGGCCGGCCTTCTGCGGGGCGTCGCCCTCGGCACTCTCTTCCGCGGCTTCCTCATCGTCATGATGATGGGTGGCTTCGACGACTTCGACGCCGTCCTCGCCATGATGATCCTCGTCATCATCGTCGTCATAATCGGCGCGCAGCGCGGCCTCTTCCTCGGCATGCGCGCGTTCCTCGCGCAGCAGCGCCTCGCGGTCCTCGCGCGGGATCTGGTAATAGTCGGGATGGATTTCGCTGAAGGCCAGGAAGCCGTGGCGGTTGCCGCCATAATCGACGAACGCCGCCTGCAGCGACGGTTCGACCCTGGTTACCTTGGCGAGATAGATATTGCCCTTGAGCTGCTTGTGCTCGGCCGATTCGAAGTCGAACTCCTCGATCCGGTTACCTTTGACGACCGCGACCCGGGTCTCTTCCCGGTGGCGCGCATCGATCAGCATACGCATTGTCATTTATGAGTCTCCGGCGTGATCGGGCTGCGGCGCTGGGCCGCGCCGTCACGCGATAGTGAAGGGACGGCCGCGCGCGCGCCGAGGGGCGCTGGGCTTGCGGGATCGTCCGGTTTGAAAGGAAAAGTGTCGTGTCTGCTGCGTCGGCAGGGCCGGACCATGCGCCGAGCCTCTCCATCCACGCCGCTGCGCCCGGAACCGGGGCAAGCGTGGAATGGAATTCATGCCTCATGCAGCGTCAACCTGTTTGCAGCACCGGGACGGACAGGATCCTGTAAAGTCCGCCGATGCTCGTCTCATCGCCCTGATCGGTCCGCTGTCCATGACGCAAACCTTGCAGGAATATGAATGGGTAGCAGCCAAATGAAGGCGGAGCAACGTCTGGCTGAAATATAATGTCTCGCCCGACCTATTGCACGAAGATGGTGAAGCAGGCGTTAACCGTGCCGATTTACGTGCTTCAAAGCCACGATGCTTAATTCCGAATTCAGCGTAGGGACGTCGGGGGCCGATCATCGTCATGAAATTTGGCTGGACGGCCTCTTGTCGTGCAATGCACAAGCGGCGGATGGTGCAGAGCTTGACCCTGATCGGCGCGATCGTCGCGGCGGCGTCCGGCAGTACGGGCGGCATCGCAGCTCTCGACCTGCGCGATCATCGCGCGGCGGTGCGGTTCGACGGCGCGGCGGACATGGCGGCGCGGCCGAGGAAGCGGCTCCATTCGATCAGCGTCCCCATACCCGCGCCCGCGCGCGGGCTGGTTCTGCCGCCGGTCGAGGGTGCGCAGGACGGGGCGCGGCCGCTGGTGGTGATCGACGCGGGCCATGGCGGGCATGATCCGGGCGCGATCAACAAGGAGAATGGCCGGCGCGAAAAGGATGTGACGCTGGCGATCACGCAGGCGATCCGCGACCAGCTGGTGAAGGATGGCCGCGTGCGTGTTGCCCTGACGCGCGACGACGACAAATTCCTGGTGCTGCAGGAACGCTATGGCATCGCCCGCAAGCTGGGCGCGGACCTTTTCATTTCCGTCCATGCCGATGCGGCGGACGATGCGCAAGCGCATGGCGCGACCGTCTATACCCTGTCCGAAACCGCGTCGGACCGGGAAGCGGCGCGGCTGGCGGCGCGTGAGAACAGGGCCGACATCATCAACGGCGTCAATCTGGGCGGGCAATCGGGCGACGTGTCGTCGATCCTGATCGACCTGACCCAGCGCGAATCGATGAACATCTCCGCCAGCTTCGCCCGGCTGCTCCAGCGCGAAGCCGGTCCCTATGTCCCGTTCCGCAGCGCGGGCCATCGCTTCGCATCGCTGGTGGTGCTCAAAGCCCCGGACATGCCGTCCGTGCTGTTCGAGACGGGCTATCTCAGCAATGCGGCGGACAGCGCCTTCCTGTCCTCGCGGGAGGGGCAGGGGCGCATTGCCCGCGGCGTCGCCCGCGCGATCGAGGTGCATTTCGCCCGCAGATTGGCGATGCGAGACGGTGGGGCCGGCGGTTGACGCGCGGGCGACGCCGCGCCGCCGGCGCGACGGGCCGTCGAAAGCCCACTGGCCTTGGCCGCATTTTGACCCTAGAGCCTCTTCCCCATGGAAGAGGCCCGTTCCGAAACTCCGCAATCGTCCATTGCCTATCGCCTGCGCCGCGATGCTGGAGGCCTGCTCGGCCGCCTGCGCCCGCTCATGCAGCGGCGGCTGTTCCGCTGGGCGGCGATCCTGCTGGGCGGGTTTCTCGCGGCGCTGCTCCTCTTCTGGCTGATCTTCGCGCGCGGGCTGCCCGACGCTGCCACGCTGCTGGAATATGAGCCGCCGCTGCCGACCATCGTGCGCGACATCAACGGCCAGCCGGCGCATAGCTACGCTCGCGAGCGCCGGGTGCAATTGCAATATAGCGACTATCCGCCGCTGCTGATCCGCGCCTATCTGGCGGCGGAGGACAAGACCTTCTTCGAACATCATGGCGTGGACATCCCCGGCTTTGCGGGCGCGGTGGTCGACTATGCCAGCAAGCTGGGATCGGGCCAGCGGGCGCGTGGCGGCTCCACCATCACGCAGCAGGTCGCCAAGAACCTGCTGATCGGCGATGAATATTCGCCCACCCGCAAGGTCAAGGAGATGATCCTGGCCTGGCGCATGGAAAATGTGCTGTCGAAGCAGCAGATCCTCGAACTCTATCTCAACCAGATATTCCTCGGCCGCAACGCCTATGGCGTGCAGGCGGCGGCGCGCGCCTATTTCGACAAGGATGTCGCGGACCTCAAGCTGCACGAGATGGCCTATCTCGCCATCCTGCCCAAGGGACCGGCCAATTACCGGCCCGAAAGCCCGACCGGCCATGAGCGCGCCCTCGACCGGCGCAACTGGGCGCTGGGGGAGATGGAGAAGAATGGCTGGATCACGGCCGCGCAGCGGGCGGAGGCACAGGCGCAGCCGCTGGGCACGGTCGCCGCGCACGGCTCCAGCTTCGATGCGCGCGCGGGCGGCTATTATATGGAGGAGGTGCGCCGTCGCCTCATCCAGCTGTTCGGGGAAAAGGCGGCGGACGGCCCCAACAGCGTTTATGCCGGTGGCCTGTGGGTGCGCAGTCCCTATGATCCGGTGGTGCAGCAACGCACGCAGGATGCGCTGCGCGGCGGGCTGCTACGGTTCGACGGCGGGCGCGGCTGGTCCGGCCCGGTCGGCCATATCAACGCCGGCAATGACTGGGAGCGGGAACTGGCCGCCAGCTATATCAGCGTCGATTATGCGGAGTGGCGGGTGGCCGCGGTCATCAGCCGCTCGTCCGGTGCGGCGCAGATCGGCTTTGCCGACGGCAGCACC
The DNA here is from genome assembly GCA_013911745.1 of Sphingobium sp. Classification (GTDB taxonomy): domain Bacteria; phylum Pseudomonadota; class Alphaproteobacteria; order Sphingomonadales; family Sphingomonadaceae; genus Sphingobium; species Sphingobium olei. Next base: position 24,530 of record JACESO010000036.1, read on the forward strand.
GGCGTCCTGCCGGCGGACGCCGCGCAGATGCCCTATCGCCGCACCGGCGGCCCGGCCTTTTCGGCGCTGAAGGACGGCGACCTGATCGTGGTCACGCGCAACGGATCGTCCTGGGCGCTGCGCAACGTGCCCGAAGTGTCGGGCGGCATGCTGGTGGAGGAAGTCCATTCCGGCCGCATCCGTGCGATGCAGGGCGGGTTCGATTCGCGCCTCTCTTCCTACAACCGCGCGACCCAGGCGCTGCGCCAGCCGGGCTCCACCATCAAGCCGTTCGTCTATGCCTCCGCACTGGACAACGGCATGACTCCTGCCTCGATCATCGTCGACGGGCCGCTGTGCGTCTACCAGGGCGCGGGGCTGGGGCAGAAATGCTTCCGCAACTTCTCCGGCGGAAGCGCGGGGCCGCAGACGATGCGCTGGGGCGTCGAACAGTCGCGCAACCTGATGACGGTGCGCGCCGCCAGCCAGACCGGCATGGACCGGGTGGTGCGGACGATCAAGAATATGGGGATCGGCGACTATCAGCCCTATCTCTCCTTCGCGCTGGGCGCGGGCGAGACGACGGTCGAGCGGATGGTGAACGCCTATGCGACGCTGGCCAACCAGGGCAAGCAACAGCCGTCCAAGGTGATGGATTATGTGCAAGACCGGCGCGGCAAGGTGATCTGGCCGCAGCGCTGGCGGCCGTGCGAGGGCTGCAACCTGCCCAACTGGGACGGCAAGCCTATGCCGCGCTTCGGCTTCGAGGGCCGCCAAGTGCTCAATCCCATGACCGCCTATCAGGTCGTCCACATCACCGAAGGCGTGGTCCAGCGCGGCACGGCGACGATCCTCAACGACCTCAATCGCCCTCTGTTCGGCAAGACCGGCACCACCAACGGGCCGACCAATGTGTGGTTCGTGGGCGGATCGCCCGATCTCGTCGCGGGCGTCTATAT
>JACESO010000037.1 GCA_013911745.1 Sphingobium sp.
CGCCGCCGAACAGTCCGCCATCGCCATGCGGGAAGCAGCACGCACCTCTGCCGGCCTGATCCGCGCGATCGAGGATGCGCGCGGCGAAGTGGAAAGCGCCGCGGAAGTGGCGCAGCGCGCCTCGACCCAGTCGGGCGAGGCGGTGACGATGTCGGCTACCCTGTCGGAACATGCCAAGTCGATCGAATCGATCCTGGGCCTGATCCGCGACATTGCCGGGCAGACCAATTTGCTGGCGCTTAACGCCACCATCGAGGCGGCGCGCGCGGGCGATGCCGGCCGCGGCTTCGCCGTCGTCGCGCAGGAGGTGAAGAGCCTCGCCAACCAGACTGCGCGGGCGACGGACGAGATCGCCGGCAAGATCGCAGACATCCAGGCGTCGACCCGGCTGTCGGTCGAGAATAACGAGCGGATCCGCGACACGGTGGGCGAGGTGAAGGCCAGCGCCGAGCGCATCCGCCACGCCATGGACGCGCAGGCGCAGACAGTGACCATGATTACCGCCGCAGTGGACGAAACCGCCTTGGCGGCCGATTCCATGTCGACCACCATCTCCGCGATTAGGCAGGACACGGAGGTCGTGGCGTCCGAGATCGACCAGCTCGAACGCGGTTTCGTCAGCGTCGAGGGCAAGCTGGCCAGCCTGCGCAACGCGTCGTCGGACTTTGGCCGGCAGGTCGCCTAAGCCGGCGGCATAGAGCCGTCGCCCGCTTCCCCTTGCCGTCCTGCTGCTCTAAAGGCGGCGGGATGACGGACGCCGCCGCGCCAGCCGCCCAGAGCTGGAAAGTCACCCTGCCCTGCACCCGCGCCGAAGCCGAGGCGATCGACGGGGACATCGCCGCGTTCGCGGTGATGGACAGCCCACCCGTGCTGATGACCAGCGAGGCGGACGAGGAACAGGGACTCTGGCGGCTGGACGCCTATTTCGAGGGACGGCCCAGCCCGGCCGCGATCAAGCTGCTCAAAACGCTGGTTCCGAGCGCCGCCGGGGTCAAGCCGCTGGTCGAGGCTTTGCCCGACGAGGATTGGGTCACGATGAGCCAGCAGGGGCTGGAGCCCGTGACCGCAGGCCGCTTCCACGTCCGCAACATCGCCGCCGATCCCGAACTGCCGGGTCATGTGAACCTGCTGATCGAGGCGGGACGCGCCTTCGGCACCGGGCAGCATGAGACGACGGCGGGGTGCCTCGCCATGCTGGACCGGATGCGGCGCGTGGGCATGCATTTCCGCAACGTCGCGGACATCGGCACAGGCACCGGGCTTCTGGCCTTCGCCGCGCTCAACCTGTGGTCCCGCGCCCGCGCCATCGCGTCTGACATCGATCCGGTGGCGGTAGAGATCAGTGCCGACAATGCGCGCGCTAATGGCATCGGGCTGGGTGACGGGCCAGGGCGGCTGGCGCTCGTCACGGCGGCGGGCGGCAATCATCCCGCGCTCGCCGGGCGCGCACCCTACGACCTGCTGATCGCCAACATCCTGGCCGGGCCGCTGATCGAACTGGCGCCCTCGCTCTGCGCGCTGGTGGAGGATGGCGGCACGATCGTGCTGGCAGGACTGCTCGATACGCAGGCGGATGCGGTGATCGCCGCCTATCGCGCGCAGGGCATGCGGCTGGCCGAGCGCGCAGACCGGGGCGACTGGCCGACGCTGCGCCTGCGCAAGCGGCCGAGCATCGGGTGGAAGCGGCCGCGTCGCATCAATCCAGCCGCGCGCGGCGAAGCGCCCGGATTCGGCAGCATATAGAGACAGCGAAGGAGACAGGTGATGGCCATCGTCAGGCAGGTGATCGTCCATGTTCAGGACGGCGCGCCGTATGAGAGCATGATCGTCGCGGACGAAGCCGGCGGCGAACGGCCCGGCATCCTGCTCTTCCCCAATGTGCTGGGCACCAAGGAAGCGGATTTCGCCTGTGCGGAGCGGGTCGCCGCGCTCGGCTACGCCGTGCTGGTCGCGGATGTCTTTGGACAGGGGAAGCGCACCAGCCGGAGCGATCCCGACATGGGCCGCTATATGGGCGAACTCAACGCCGACCGGGCAATGATGCGGGACAGGGTAAACGCCGCGCATGCGACGCTCAAAGACCTGCCGCAGGTCGATGCACGCCGGACGGCGGCGATCGGCTTCTGCTTCGGCGGCAAATGCGTGCTGGACCTGGCGCGCAGCGGCGCGGACATTGCGGGCGGCGTCAGCTTTCACGGGGTCTACGACGCGCCGCCTTTCCCCAATGCCCGGATCGGGGCGAAGCTGCTGATCTGTCACGGCTGGGACGACCCGATTGCGCCGCCCGACGCCACGGTCGCGCTGGCGAGGGAACTGACGGAAGCGGGATGCGACTGGCAGATCCACGCCTATGGCCGTGCCGGCCATGCTTTTACCGACCATGCCGTGAACATGCCGGAAAAGGGGCTGGCCTACAATGCCGACGCGGACCGGCGCAGCTTCCTGGCGATGACGGATTTCCTGGGCGAATTGTTCGGCTGAGCCGAACCATCCGTTCGATTCAAGCGAACGGTGGTGGCGTTCTATCGCGTGGGAATACGCCGCGCGCTCGCCAGATGGTGGGCGTGGGTGATGGCGACCGCGAGCGCGTCCGCAGCGTCCGGCCCGGCGATCTTCGCGCCCGGCAGCAGCCGCTGAACCATGGCGTGGACCTGCTCCTTCGAGGCATTGCCGACGCCCACCACCGATTTCTTGACGAGCCGGGCGGCATATTCGCCCACCTCCATGCCCGAGCGCGACGCGGCGAGCAGCACCACGCCGCGCGCCTGCCCCAGCTTCAGCGTGGATTGCGGATTGACGTTGACGAACACCTCCTCGACCGCAGCGCCATCGGGGCGATATTCGAGGATGAGGTCGGTGAGCGCCAGGTCGATCGCCAGCAGCCGCGTCGCCAGCGCCATGTCCGCATCGGTCTTGATCTGACCATTTCCGATATGGGTGAGCCGATTGCCGTCCGCGGCGATGATGCCCCAGCCGGTGGTGCCAAGGCCGGGATCGAGACCGAGGAGGATCATGCCGCTGATCCTCGCCCCCGGGGGGAGAGGATAGCAAGGCTTGCCGGCTTGTCGGCTAGACGCGCTTGGAAAGGGGAGCTGCGACCGGGGGCGTCGGACCAACCCCTCTCCCAGCTGCGCCTAGGCGACACAGCCGCCAAGGCTGCGCAACCCTCTCCCCCAAGGGGAGAGGGAAAGATCGTCAACCCAATTTCTCCATTACGGCGTCGGAGACTTCATAATTGCCCCAGACGGTCTGGACGTCGTCATCATCCTCCAGCACGTCCACCAGCTTGAGCAGCGTGGCGGCGTTGCTTTCGTCGACTTCGACGGTGGTGGTGGGCTTCCAGGCGAGCTTGGCGCTCTCCGCCGCGCCGAGCTTGCCTTCCAGCGCCTTGGCGATTTCGTGGAGCGCGTCCATCGCGGTCCAGATTTCATGCTCGTCTTCGTTCGAGGATACGTCGTCCGCGCCCGCTTCCAGCGCCGCCTCGAACACCGCGTCCGCATCGCCCGCGCTTGCCGGATAGGTGATGAGGCCCAGCCGCTCGAAACCATGGCTGACTGCGCCCGACGCACCCAGGTTGCCGCCATTCTTGGAGAAGGCGGTGCGAACATTGGTGGCGGTGCGGTTGCGGTTGTCGGTCAGCGCCTCCACGATGATGGCGACGCCGCCGGGGCCATAGCCCTCATAGCGCACCTCTTCATAATTCTCCATGTCGCCGCCCGACGCCTTGTCGATCGCGCGCTGGATATTATCCTTGGGCATCGACTGGGCCTTGGCCGCGTTGACCGCGAGGCGCAGGCGCGGGTTCATGTCCGGATCGGGCATCCCCATCTTGGCCGCGACAGTGATTTCGCGGCTGAGCTTGGAGAACATCGAGGAGCGCTTCTTGTCCTGCGCGCCCTTGCGATGCATGATGTTCTTGAATTTGGAATGGCCTGCCATGGTCCTGAAATCTTGTCTGCCGGTTGATGGGGATGGGCGCCCTTACACCAGCGGCCACCCCAAGGGCAACCGCCAGAACGCGCGCTTACAGCAGCCGCTGCCACCAGCCCACGTCGCGCCAGGCGCCCAGCTTCCACCCCACTTCGCGATAGATGCCGACCGGCGCGAAGCCCATTGCTTCGTGCAGCGCGACACTGGCGGCATTGGGCAGGGCAATCCCGGCGAAGGCGGCGTGACAGCCCCGATCCTTCAACATCGGCAGCAGTTCGGCGTAGAGCGCCCTGCCAACGCCGCGTCGGGCGAAGGCGGGATCGACATAGACGGCGACGTCGGCCGAGGTAGCATAGGCTGCACGGGTGCGGTGCGGGCTGCCATAGGCGTAGCCCGCGATGACGCCGTCTGGGCCGTGCGCCACCCGCCAGCCATGTGATGCGCCATAGTCGGCGATCCGGCGCGCCATTTCGGCCGGGTCGGGTGGGTCGGTTTCGAAACTGACCCAGCTATCCGTGACGAAGGGCGCGTAGATCGCCGCGCAGGCCGCTGCGTCGCTTGCCTCCGCAGGGCGCACGGCCAGCGTCAATAGAGGATCGCCGTGCCCGACGCCGACACCATCAGCATCGAACCGTTGGACCCGATCACCTCATAGTCGAGATCGACGCCGACCACGGCATTCGCTCCCATGGTGGCGGCGCGCATGCGCATTTCGCCGATTGCCTGTTCGCGGGCGCGCTGTAGCACATCCTCATAAGCGCCCGAGCGGCCGCCCACTATGTCCCGCACGCTGGCGAACAGGTCGCGGAAAAGGTTGGCGCCCACGATCACCTCTCCGGTGACGATGCCGAGATATTCCTTCGCAGGCCGCCCTTCCAGGCGGCTGGTGGTGCTCACGATGATCTCGGACATGGGCGCTGTGCTCCTTTGCTGGGTTGCTCTTACTGCTTATACAGTGGCGAAAGGAAAGGGGGAAAAGATGGAAGAGAATGACGCGGCATTCCTGAAGTTGCTCGCCGATGACGTAGATTGGGCACTTGGCCATATCGAGAAATCAGACACGCAAGCAGCGCGACGCAACCTCCTTCGCAACCTTGTGTCTGCTGCGGAGGGCGTGTCATGGATCTACAGAATGCATGTCATGTCGATAGCGCGGCATTTCGATGCTGCTACTCCATTGGCAGAAATGGCCTTCGCCGAGACTTCCTACTCGGTAACGGAGCAAGGAGTGATAGTCGAACAGGCGCGCCATATCTCCATGACGGCCATGATCCGGCTCACCACCAAAGTGGCTCAGAGCTTTTGCAATGACGCTGAGGTGGATTTTGGCGGAACGGGCTGGGCGAACTTCAAGCGAGCAATTGCGGCGCGCAATCGGATAACGCACCCGAAAAGACCCGATGATCTTCTGCTGACCGACGAAGAAATCGACGCAGCGAAAACGGGCTTCTTCTGGTTCTCTGATATGGCAGTAGGAGTAATGGAAGCGACGCTGAAAGAACTGGCAAGCGATGCCCAGGCGGCCCGTAAACTGCTAGAGATGTATAAGTCAGGCGACCCTGAAACGCTCGCTCTTTTCGAACGAGCGCATCATGAGGCCGAGGATTGAATCACGCCATGCCGAGCGCCGCCAGATAAGTCTGAAGGATCGCCTCCATCTCCTGCCGGTCATGCGGCTGCATCTTCCGCAAACGGACGATCTGGCGCATGATTTTGGGGTCATACCCGGTCGCCTTGGCCTCCAGATAAACATCCTTGATGTCGTCGCCGATGCCCTTCTTTTCTTCCTCCAGCCGCTCGATGCGCTCGATATACAACAATAGCTGGTCGGCGGCGACGTTGCCCTCGCTCATGCAGAAATCTCCATTTGTGAATCGGGTTGGCGCCCGCCCTTAATGGCTGTCGGCGTTCTTCGCCACACTCTCCTTCATGCGGGCGATCTGTTCGGGCGTCGCTTCGCCCTGATGCCGCGCCTTCCAGTCGGCGAAGGGCATGCCGTGGACGATTTCGCGCGCCTCGTCCCGCGTCAGATGGCCGTCCGCCTCCGCGATCCAGTCCGCAAGGCAGTTGCGGCAGAAGCCCGCCGTGCCCATCAGATCGATATTCTGGACGTCCGTCCGGTGCTGCAAATGCGCAACCAGACGGCGGAAGGCGGTTGCAGCGACCGCGTCTGTGAGTATGGTGTCGGCCATCGGCGATCCTTTTCGCTGATCTACATCATCCTGTCGTGCAGCACGGATAACCCATAACGACGCACTGGCAAGGCCATTGGGGCAAGCCAGGGACGATCAAGACGGTCAGGAGAAACCATGACGAAGTTACCGCCCCGCTCGCGCAAGGTCCGCATCCTTGCGACCCTTGGCCCTGCGAGCGACAGCGCGGAGATGATCCGGGCTCTGTTCGTGGCCGGCGCCGATGCCTTCCGCATCAACATGAGCCACGGCGCGCATGAGGATCATGCCAAGCGCATCGCCACCATCCGCGCGCTGGAAAAGGAATTCGCGCGGCCGACCACCATATTGGGCGACCTGCAAGGCCCCAAGCTGCGCGTAGGCACGTTCGAGAAGGGCCTGGCGATCCTGGAGACCGGCGCGCCCTTCGTGCTGGACCGGGACGAGACGCCCGGCGACGCGCGGCGCGTGAACCTGCCCCATCCCGAAATCTACGCCGCGCTGGTGCCCGAGACTCGGCTGCTGCTGGATGACGGCAAGCTGGTGCTGCGGGTGAAGGCGGTCGCCAATGACCGGATCGACACGATCGTCGAGGTGGGCGGCACATTGTCCAATCGCAAGGGCGTCAACGTGCCTGACGTGGTGGTCCCTGTCCCGGCGCTCACCGATAAGGACCGGCGGGACTTGAGCTTCGCGATCAGCCAAGGCTGCGACTGGATCGCCTTGAGCTTCGTGCAGCGGCCCGAGGATCTGGCCGAGGCGCGCAAGCTGATGGGCGGATATGGCGCGCTGATGGCGAAGATCGAAAAACCTTCGGCCGTGCAGCGGCTGGAGGAGATTGTCGAGCTGGCCGACGGCGTGATGGTGGCGCGCGGCGACCTGGGCGTGGAGTTGCCGCCGCAGGCGGTGCCGCCGCTGCAGAAGCAGATCGTCGCGACCGCGCGCAAGCTGGGCCGGCCGGTGGTGGTCGCGACCCAGATGCTCGAATCGATGATCAAGTCCCCCTCTCCCACTCGGGCCGAGGTGTCGGACGTGGCGACGGCGGTCTATGATGGTGCCGACGCGATCATGCTGTCCGCCGAGACGGCGGCGGGCGACTGGCCGGTGGAGGCGGTTGCGATGATGGACAGCATCGCGCACAGCGTGGAGCGCGACCCGGGTTATTTCGGCCGGCTTCATTATACCGAGACGCTGCCCGACCCGACCACGGCAGACGCGCTGGCCGAAGCGGCGGGCAGCATCGTGTCGGTCGTGGGAGCGAGCGCCATCACCTGCTTCACCTCGTCGGGCAGCACGGTGCGGCGCGTGGCGCGCGAGCGGCCGTCCGCGCCCATCCTCGCGCTGACGCCGCGCGCCGACACCGCTCGGAAGCTGGGCCTTACCTGGGGCGTCCATGCCGTACAGACCAAGGATATCGGCAATTTCGAGGAGATGATCGGCAAGGCCCGGCGCATGGCGTTGCGTCACCATATGTCCAAAAAGGGCGGCAAGATCGTCGTGCTGGCGGGCGTGCCGTTCGGGACGCCGGGTTCGACCAACGTGCTGCACGTGGCGGCGATACGCGGCGACGAGTTGAAGGGGCGGGACGAGAAGCCGACTTTTTAACACCAGGCTGACGGGCGGCCGAGACGCCGCCCGTCCGGTACGGCACCCAACATCCACGCGCCGGCCAACGCGAAAAGCGCCCGATCACAAGACCGGGCGCTTTTCGCTTGCAGACCAGGCCACCGTCCGGGGACGGCAGCGGCGCTTGTCAGCCCTGGCGGGCCTTGAAGCGACGGTTGGTCTTGTTGATGACGTAGGTGCGGCCGCGGCGACGGATCACGCGGTTGTCCCGGTGGCGGCCCTTGAGCGACTTGAGCGAGTTGCGGATCTTCATGGCTATCGGCCTTCGATGATTCTGATGTGACTGAAAACTGGAAGCGCTGCCCCTATGGGCGCGACCGGCCAAAGTCAAGGGCGACCGCCGGTCTTTTCCCGCCGTTCATCGCGCGTGCAGCAAGTTCGTGGCTTCACGCGTTGGATGGAATATCACGTGCCGCGCCGTGTAAGCGGTACATGCCCGTTGGAGTTGTCGCCATGACCAAGCCTGTCCTGCTCGCCGCCCTCATTGCCCTGCCGCTCGCCGCCTGCACGACGACCGCCCCCGTCGAGGTCACGCGCTTCCATGTCGCCGATCCGGCGCGCACCGGCACGGTCGCTATCGAGGAAATGCCGGGCAATCCGGACGTCAGTCTGGAGTTCCGCACCTATGCCGGGATCGTGTCGCAGGAGTTGCAGCGAGTGGGCTTCACCCCCGCCCCTTCGGACGCGCAGAGCGACTATGTGGCGCTGGTCAGCCTGGACCGGAGTTTCCGCCCAAGCGGCATCGACAATGGCAGCGACCGACCGGTGAGCGTCGGCGTGGGCGGCGGCTTCGGCAGCGGCGGGGGACGGCGCGGCGGCAGCTTCGGCGGCCTTGGCGTGGGCGTCGGCATCAACCTGTCGGGTAAGCCCAAGGACATCGTGACCACCCAACTGCATGTGCAGTTGCGCCGCCGCGCCGATTCGGCGGCAGTGTGGGAAGGCCGCGCATCGACAGAGGCGAAGCAGGGCAGCCCGGCAGCCCAGCCCGTCGTCGCCGCGCAGAAACTCGCCGCCGCTCTCATCGGGGGCTATCCGGGCGAATCGGGGCGCACTATAACGGTCAAATGACCATCAGCATTTCCAGCGGCTTCGACAGCGGCAATATTCGCGTCCTTTCCATCGACGATAACGCAGGCGGCGTTCGCGCCCATCTGGAGATCGTGACCGATCACCGGAGCGACTTCTATCAATGGTTCCATTTCCGGCTGGCCAATGCGGCCGGCCGCGAAGTGGAACTACGCATCCTCAATTGCGGCGGATCGGCCTATCCGGACGGATGGAAGGGCTATGCGGCGCGGGTCAGCGAGGATCGGGAAAACTGGTTCCTTGCCGACACCGACTATGCCGACGGCGCGCTGACCATCCGCCTGACGCCGGACAGCAACGCGGCGTGGATCGCCTATTTCGCGCCCTATTCGATGGAGCGGCATCATGACCTGATCGCCTGGGCGGCGAGCCAGCCGGGCGTCGAGCATCGCGAACTCGGCCTGACGCTGGACGGCCAGCCGCTCGACCTGCTGACCTTGGGCGACGGGCCGAAGAAGGTCTGGCTTTACGCCCGGCAGCATCCGGGAGAGACGATGGCGGAATGGTGGATAGAAGGCGCGCTGGAGCGGCTATGCGACGAAGAGGACGCCGTCGCCCGCCTGCTACGCCGGGAAGCGACATTTCATATCGTGCCCAACATGAACCCGGACGGCAGCCGGCGCGGCCACTTACGCACCAACGCTGCGGGCGTGAACCTGAACCGCGAATGGCATGAGCCGACGATGGAGCGCAGCCCGGAAGTGAAGCTGGTGCGCGATGCGATGGACGCGAGCGGCGTCGATTTCGCCATGGACGTGCATGGCGACGAAGCGATACCCGCCGTGTTCCTGGCTGGGTTCGAGGGCATCCCGTCGCTGGCGGAAAAGCAGACGCGGCTATACGCGCAGTATCGCGACACGCTGGCGAAGCGCACGCCGGACTTCCAGACACGGCTGGGCTATGCCGTGGCGGGCGTGGGCAAGGCGAACCTGTCCATGTCGACCAACCAGGTGGCGGAACGTTTCGGCGCGGTCGCGATGACGCTGGAAATGCCGTTCAAGGACAATGACGAATTGCCCGACGCAGATTATGGCTGGTCGCCTGCCCGCTCCATCCAGCTCGCGAAGGATTGCCTGGCGGTGCTGGCGGAGATGATCGACGAGATTTAGGCCTGCCCGCGCAGGTCTATCTCCAGTCGAAGGGTAGCGGCGCTTCCTTGAAGGCGAAGCGGTCGAGATGGTCGGCCACAACTTGCTTGAAGCGGTCCACATCCGCGTCGGCGTTCGGCTCCAGCGTCACGACCAGCATGTCCGGCTGCGCCTCCATGCGGAGCGCACCCATCGGGAAGGCGATGTCGCTTTTCTGCGCGTCGAACGTGACCTCGAACTTGTGGCTCCAATGCTTCGAAAGCTGCTGGAGGTAACGGCTGGCGTTGGTCGTGGGCACGGTTGCTGTGACGGTCATGTTCAGAGCCTTTCGATCTTGTGGGCAGCTTCGTCGATCAGGGCGGCGACATCGAGCAGGGTCTGCTCGTCCGCGCCTTCCTTCTCCAGCCGGTTCTGCAGGGCGAAGCGCAGATTGTGCATCGCGCGGCGGACGGGGCCGCCATCCAGGCGATGCGCCTTCTGCGCGAGATGGGACAGCCGGGTCAGCGCGATGTCGAGCGCAGCCCTGCGCTCCTCCATCTGCGCACGGCCCGCTTCGGTGATGGCGAAGCGCTTGCGGCTGCCCGAGCCGGAGTCCGGTGGCGTCTGCTCGGCGATCAGGTCCATCTCCGCCAGCAGGGTGAGGGTGGGATAGACCACGCCGGGACTGGGGGCATAGGCCTCGCCCGACAGCGCCTCGATAGCGCGGATCAGTTCATAGCCGTGGCGCGGCTCGTCGGCGATCAGCTTGAGCAGGATCAGGCGCAGCATGTCGTTGTCGAACAGACGTCGACGGCCGCCGCTGCGCCCTCCCCGGCCACCGCCGCGCAGGCTGTCATCGTCCAGCGGATCGCCGCCGAAGGGGCCGCGGCCAAAACCGCCGGCCTGGGCATGGTGATGGTGAGGGTGGAAGCCGTGGCGAGCGCCGCCGAACCGGCCATGGGGGAAATGGGGAAATCGCATGGTCGCATCTTTCATATCAGTCATGATGCTATGCGATATATCTTAAAAGTCGCAGCCGTCAAGAATTAAGATGTATCTTAATTGCATTTTGAATGATCTACAGCGCTGCGAAGTCGATCGGGGCGTGGCGGTCCAGCGTTCGGCTCTGGTCCTCCAGCGGATATTTGAGGCCGCTGGCGCAGTTGAACAGTAGCGCGCGTTCGTCGCGTCCGATCAGCCCCTCTTCCAGCGCACGCTGGTAGGCGGCGAGCGTCGCGCCGCCCTCCGGGCAGAGCAGCAGCCCATCGTCGCGCGCGACATCGCGCACCGCCGCCGCGATCGCGTCGTCGGAGACGGCAAGCGCCGCGCCGCCACTTTCCCGGACAGCGCGCAGGATCAGGAAATCGCCCACCGCACGAGGCACGCGGATGCCGGACGCGATGGTATGCGCATTCTCCCAACGCGGCGCAAATTCCTCGCCCGCCTCGAACGCGCGGACCATCGGGGCGCAGCCTTCGGCCTGCACGGCGAACATCTTGGGACGCCTGGAGCCGATGAAGCCGATCTTCTCCAACTCATCGAACGCCTTCCACATGCCGATGAGGCCTGTGCCGCCGCCGGTCGGGTAGAAGATCGCATCGGGCAATTCCCAGCCGAGCTGTTCGGCCAGTTCGAGGCCCATCGTCTTCTTGCCCTCGATCCGATACGGTTCCTTGAGCGTTGAAAAGTCGAACCAGCCGCGCTCCTTGGCGCCCTGCCCGACGATGGCGCCGCAGTCGTCGATCAAGCCGTTGACGCGATAGACGCGGGCGCCCTGCGCCGCGATTTCCCGCACATTCACTCCGGGCGTGTCGGCCGGGCAAAAGATGACCGCTTCCATACCCGCGACGGCAGCATAGGCGGCGAGCGCTGCGCCGGCATTGCCGTTGGTGGGCATGGCGACCTGGGTCACGCCAAGCTCCTTCGCCATCGACACGGCCATGACCAGCCCGCGCGCCTTGAACGAGGCGGTCGGCAAACGGCCTTCGTCCTTGGCGAGCAGATGCGCTCCGCCAAGGCGCGCGGCGGTGCGCGGCAGCGGGAGCAGCGGCGTCGCATGTTCGCCGAGGCTGACGATGTTGGCGGTCTGCCGCACGGGAAGCAATTCGCGCCAGCGCCACAGGTCCATCGGCCGGGCGGCCAGCGCTTCCTTCGTCAGCGTGGCGCGCACGCCGTTCAGATCATAGCGCACCAGCAGCGGCTTGCCCGCCGCCGACAGCCCATGCAGCCGATCAGCCTCATAACGCTCCCCCGTCAGCGAACATTCGAGATGGGTGACGAAGGTCGGGCGATCCGCGGTGAGGTTGAGGTCGTGCAACGATAATCTCCGTTCGGGCTGAGCTTGTCGAAGCCCCGCCCTTCTTTTCTAGAAAGTGGGGGCCTTCGACAGACTCAGGGCGAACGGGACAAACAAGCCGGTTTGTTTATTCCGGCTTCTTCGCAACGCTGACCATGGCGGGGCGGAGCAGCCGGTCCTTGATCATGTAGCCGGCCTGCATTTCCAGCAGGATCGTGCCGGGCTCCGCCTCGTCGGAGGGGACTTCCATCATCGCCTGATGCTTGTTCGGGTCGAGCGGCTGGCCGACCGACTCCAGCTTCGTGATGCCGTTGCGGCCGAACACGCTCTCCAGTTCGCGGCCGGTGGCTTCCAGGCCGACAACCAGGCCCTTGAACTTCTCGTCCTCGCGCAGCTCGGCCGGAATGGCGGCAAGCGCGCGGCTGAGATTATCCGCGACCGACAGCATGTCGCGGGCAAAGGCGGTGGCGGCATAGGCGCGCGCGTCGGCCAGTTCCTTTTCCAGCCGGCGGCGCACATTCTGCGTGTCGGCATGGGCGTAGAGGATGTCCTGCTTAGCGGCGGCAAGTTCCGCCTCCAGCGCGGCGAGGCGATCCGTGCCAGCGTCTCCGGCGGGCGCAGCGTCTTCGGGCAGGACGTCCACGATTTCGGTATTTTCCAGATTCTTGTCTTCGGTCATCTCATCAATCTCGACAGCGTCTGTGCAGTGAAGTCCACCATGGGGATCACCCGCGCATAGTTCAAGCGCGTGGGGCCGATCACGCCGACCACGCCGACGACCCGGCCGTCCGCGCCACGGTAGGGCGCGGCTATGACCGAAGAACCCGACAGGGAAAAGAGCTTGTTTTCCGATCCGATGAAGATTTTGGTCGCACTGCCCGCAAGCGCGCCGCGCAGCAGGTCGAGGATGTCCTGCTTGCCTTCGAGCGCTTCGAGCAATTGCCGGGCACGTTCGAGGTCGGCGGCGGCGGAATCGTCCAGCAGATGGGATTGTCCCCGCACGATGAGGACCGGACGGTCGTCCGCATCGTGCGACCAGACGGCAAGGCCGCGCTCCACCAGATCGCGCGCCGTGTGGTCGAGCGCGCTGCGCTCCGCCTCCATTTCGCGCGCGAGCACCTCCCCCGCCTGACGCAGGGTCAGGCCACCGAAGCGGGCGGACATGAAATTGGCGGCTTCGTTAAGAGCAACCGCGCTGACGCCTTCCGGCAGGTCGAGCACGCGGTTTTCGACCGACCCGTCCTGCCCCACCAGCACGGCGAGCGCCTGGCGCGCGTTCAGGGGGACAAAGCCGAATTGGCGCAGCACCGGCTCGCGCTTGGGCACCATCACGATGCCGGCGCAGGCGGACAGGCCAGACAGGGTTGCCGTGGCGGCGGAAAGCGCCTCCTCGATCGGGCCGCTTTCAGCGATCCCCGCCTCGATCGCGCGCCGTTCCTCGGCCGAAGGCTCCGCCGCCTGCATCATGCCGTCGACGAACAGGCGCAGGCCCGTTTCGGTGGGCATCCGTCCTGCCGACGTATGGGGCGCGGCGAGCAGGCCCAGTTCCTCCAGATCCTGCATCACGTTGCGGATGGAGGCTGGCGACAGGCTGAGCGAGGCGATCTTGCTGATCGTGCGCGATCCCACGGGCAAACCCGTGCCAAGATAGCTTTCCACCACCAGGCGAAAGACATCGCGCGCACGATCGTTGAGTTCGGAGATCGGGGTGACCGACATGCCTTCCTATCTAGGGGAAGGACGCGCGCCCCTCAAGATGGCGCTTAGGGAGTCACCGCCTTGGGGTTGAGCATCGTTTCGATGTCCAGGATCTTCGGCACGGAGGCAATAGCGACGCGCAGCCTGCCGTGGCGCGCATCCATGCAGCCCGATTGATATTCCAGCTTCGTCGCCGGCCGGTCGGGCCGCGACCATTCCACCACATAGCTTGGCATGTCGGTGGCGAAGCGGTCACAATCCTGCCCCTGCGCGATGCGCTTCGTCGTGCCCGCTGCCGGACGATAGGGCGCAAGCGTCGCGACCAGCCGGCGATATTGCGCGGTCGTGACGGTGAAGCGGGTGGGACCGGGAACGGAAGTGAAGCGCTGCGGCTCCAGCAGGCCGGCCCCGTCGGGCGATACCTGAAGCGTGTAGGCGGGACAGGCGCCGAAGCAGCGGCCCGCGGTAAAGCGGATCACGTCGCCCGGCGCCTTGGGCGGTTCAAGCCTCTCCGTCTCCGCAGCGCAGCCCGCGAGCACAAGCGTGGCGACCGCAACCATGATTTTCTTCCTCATACGTCCTCTTATCGTCCGCAGACGCGTCTGCCCACTGGCAACTGACGCCATCGGACGCTAAGCGCCGTCTCCTGATCGTTTCGGAGTAACAGATATGCGTCCTTCCGGCCGCGCGCCCGACCAGATGCGCGACATCACCATGGAGCCCGGCTTCACCATCCATGCCGAAGGAAGCTGCCTCGTCAGTTTCGGCGATACCCGCGTGCTGTGCACCGCGTCGGTCGAGGAGAAGGTGCCGCCCTTCCTGCGCGGCAAGGGATCGGGCTGGGTCACGGCGGAATATGGGATGCTGCCCCGCGCCACCCACACGCGCGGCAGCCGCGAAGCGGCAAAGGGCAAGCAGTCGGGCCGCACGCAGGAAATCCAGCGCCTGATCGGCCGGTCGCTGCGCACCATCGTGGATCTCAAGAAGCTCGGCGAGCGTCAGATCGTGATCGATTGCGACGTGATCCAGGCCGATGGCGGCACGCGCACGGCGGCGATCAGCGGCAGTTGGGTCGCGCTGCGCATCGCGGTGGACAAGCTGCTCGCCAGCGGCGCGCTCAGCGAAGACCCGATCATCCAGAAGGTCGCGGCGATCAGCTGCGGCATCTATCAGGGGACGCCAGTGCTGGACCTCGACTATGCCGAGGACAGCAATGCCGAAACCGACGCCAACCTGATCCTGACCGGCGACGGCAAGTTCGCGGAGGTGCAGGCCACGGCGGAAGGCGCGGCCTATGACGAGGAAGAACTGCTTCGGCTGCTGCGCCTCGCCCGCATCGGCTGCGCGAAGATCTTCGCGGCGCAGGACAAGGCGACGGGGCGGTAATTCATAATATCCGTCACCCCGGGCTTGACCCGGGGTCTCGCTTCCCTTGACAGCTAGTGACGGACGAAAAGCGGGATCCCGGCTCAGGGCCGGGATGACGAGAAGGAAAGAATGATGTCGGACGATTTCGGACAGGAACAGGCGATCCGCAAGCTGGCGCCGGGCAAGCTGGTGATCGCCAGCCACAATCCGGGCAAGGTGCGCGAGATTGCGGCGCTGCTCGGCCCCTATGGGGTCGAGCCGATTTCCGCCGCGTCGCTCGACCTGCCCGAACCGGAGGAAACCGGCACCACCTTCATCGCCAATGCGGAGCTGAAGGCGATGCAGGCGGCCGACCTCTCGGGCCTACCCGCGCTGGCCGACGACAGCGGCCTGTGCGTGGAGGCGCTGGGCGGCGATCCGGGGCTGTTTTCGGCGCGCTGGGCAGGTCCGAACAAGGATTTCGGCCTTGCCATGCAGAAGGTGTGGGACGGGGTGGAAGCGAAGGGACCGGATGCCGGCCATGACGCGCATTTCATCTGCGCGCTCGCGCTCGCCTGGCCCGACGGTCATGTCGAAGCGTTCGAGGGGCGGGTCGACGGCATGCTCGTCTGGCCGCCGCGCGGGGACAAGGGTTTCGGCTATGATGCGATGTTCCAGCCGTTGGGGCATGGCATCAGCTTCGGCGAGATGGACCCCGACGCCAAACATGCGATGAGCCACCGCGCCGACGCCTTTGCAAAGCTGGTGGCAGCAGTCTTCTAGCGCGACCCCTCGCCGGTCGTAGCCATGGCGAGCGTGGCTTCGTCGGCGTCGAACGGACCCTTGCCATAGGCGTTGCCCGCCGGGAAATAGCGGCAGACGAGATATTCATAGTCTCGCCCGTCGCCCAGCGCGCAGCCGACCTTCTGCGTGCCGCGCCAGATCATCTGGGTATAGTGCGCGACCTCCTGCCAATGGCCGGTGGCGCTGAAATCCGGTAGCTTTGCCGTGGATATGAAGTTGCGCTTTTCGTCGAGGAAGGCCTGCGCCATCACCTGATAGCTGTAGAGGCGGCGCGGCCCCATCCAGAGATTTTCGCCGCTGGGTGTCGTGCGACTGGCGCGGCTGCTGTGACGATATACGCCCGTCCGCGCCATATCCGTCGCATAGCGGGCCGCGTCCGCCGCCAGCGCGTCGTCCCATGCCAGCGGCGCATGACCCAAGGCCACTCGTTCGTCATTATGGGCGTCGAGCATGGCCTGACGCAGCAGGGCGTCGCCCCGCGCCGCCTCCTGCATGCCATAGAAGCTCGCGGCCATGACCGCTGCGGTCGGCGCTGTCGGATAAGCATAGACTTTGCGCGTCGGCATTGCGGCGGCGTGAGCTGAAGCGGGCAGCGGCGGCGTGGGCATCAGCGCCTCGGACGCTATGGCGGCATTAGCACCGCCGAGCAACACCACGCACAGCGCCCATGGCAAGCCGCGCCAAAGGCGGCTAGGGAAGCCCCCGATCATGTCCGTAAATCCCCGACTCCTGCCGACCAGCGGCGAGCCTCTGGCTTTATATATCCATTGGCCCTTTTGCGTTTCCAAATGTCCTTACTGCGACTTTAACAGTCATGTCCGCGACGCCATCGACATCGATGCGTGGCGCGACGCATTGCTGGCGGACATGGCGCATGAAGCCGGCTTGACCGGAGGCCGACCGCTCGCCTCCATCTTCTTCGGCGGGGGCACGCCTTCGCTGATGCCGCCAGCGTTGGTGGAACGGCTGATCGCGGCGGCGGAAGAGCATTGGGGCTTCACGCCCGGCATAGAGATCACGCTGGAGGCGAACCCCAATTCGGTGGAGGCGGCGCGCTTCGCCGACCTCGCGGCGGCGGCCGTCAATCGCGTGTCGTTGGGGCTGCAGGCGTTGGACAATGAAGCACTGCTTTTCCTCGGCCGCGCGCATGATGCGACCGAGGGGCTCGCGGCGTTGGAGACGGCGCAAGCCGTCTTCCGCCGGGTGAGCTTCGACCTTATCTATGCCCGGCCGGACCAGAGCGAAGCGGACTGGGAGGCGGAACTGCGACGCGCACTGTCCTTCGGCACGGGGCATCTGTCGCTCTATCAACTGACCATCGAGCCGGGCACGCGCTTCGCGACGCTGGTCGCGCAGGGCAAGCTGACCCCGGCCAATCCGGATCATGGCGCGACCCTCTATGAACTGACGCAGGCGATGACGGGCGCAGCCGGCATCCCCCCCTATGAGATCAGCAATCATGCCCGTCCGGGCGAAGAGAGCCGGCACAACCTGACCTACTGGCGCTATGGCGACTATGTCGGGATCGGGCCGGGCGCGCATGGCCGGCGGGGCGGCATGGCGACGCTGCGCCACAAGAAGCCGGAAAACTGGATGAGCGGCGTTGCGCGCAATGGCCATGGCATCCAGGGCGAGGAAAGCCTGTCTGCGCAGGACAAGGCGCGCGAGGCGCTGCTGATGGGGTTGCGGCTGGGCGAAGGGGTCGATCTGGCGCGGATCGCGGCGCTTTCAGCGGTGCCGGCATGCCAGTTGATCGACGGGCAGGCCATGCACCAACTCCAGCGCCACGGCCTCGTCCATCTCGACGGTGCCCGGCTGCAGGTCACGCCGGGCGGGATGTTGCTGCTCGACGCGATCCTGCCGGAAATCGTGGCGGTCTGAAGGATCAATCGTCGTCGCGGTCAAGCGCGGCGATATCCCGGTCGATGTCGCGCAATGCCTCGTCCCGGTCGGACGGCAACAGCGACGCGTTCAATATCTGCATGCGCGCGGTCATGAGGCCGCGCCGCGCTGCCATCTTGCCCATCCGCTCGGCATAGGCGGCCTGGCGTTCGGCCATGGCCTCCATCCGCTTTGCCTGGGCTTCGGCCAGACGGGCCTGCGTTTCGCCGTGAATTTCCGCGCGGTGCGCCTGCGCTTCTATGGCGCGATTGCAGATGCGCACGCGAACGTGGCGCTTGCCGTTGCTGTCGACCCATTCGCGATGGCTGGTCATCTGCTCGCTGCCGCCGTCGCAGCCTTCGCGCACGTCGATCACCGGGACCATGCGCGCGATCTCCCGCTCCGTGGGAATGGCATGGGTTTCGACGCGTCCGTCGGCATGCGTCACCACGATGCGGTTCCTTTCCGACCGGACGATCGGCGGCGCAGGAGGCGTGGGCGGGACCGGCGCGATCATGTCGGAGGCAGGCGCGACCGGGGCAACGGGGGCGACCGGCGCGACAGGCCAGGCATCCGCATGACCCGGCGACGATGCATGAGCGGCTGGCGCGGCGGGAACGGCCGGCGATGCCGGTGCGGCCGGCAGGGCATCCGCAGCCGGGATGCTGGCGGCGGCAGGCTGCGCCACCAGGTTCTTGAGGCGCGTGAAGTCGGCCGCTTCGACCTTTTCGGTGATGGCCGCCATCTGTTGCGCGGCGCGGGTGCCGGACGCGGTGAGCGCCAGGCCGGTCGCCGTGACGAGGGCAACGGCGGCCATGCCCCAGCTGATCCGGCGCAGCGACATGTCATGGTTCGAAAGCATTTTCAGCCTCCCTTTAAGGGCAGTGACGCGGGTCAAGTGGCAGGCGGCGGCGAATTGCCGTCCGCCGGCAGCCTTCAGGATGGCGCGGCCATAGGCATGGGCGGCTTCGCGGCCGTAGAGCGAGAGGACGCGGGCGTCGCAGGCGGTCTCCTGATCCGTACGATAGGTGCGATAGGCAAGCCAGGCGACCGGGTTGCACCAGTGCACCGCCAGAAAGAGGAGCGCGACCATGTTGGCGATCAGGTCGCCCCTCTCATGGTGCGCACGCTCATGCGCGATCGCCATGTCCTGCTCCTGCGCGTCGTAGCGGAGGCCGAAATCGGTCGGCAGGACGATGTAGGGGCGGAACAGGCCGAAGGCGAGCGGCCCCGACGCATTGGGGCTGGTGATGAGGCGGATGCGGCCTTCCTTGCCGAGACCGGTCGCGCCATCCAGCATGTGGCGGCGGAAGCGCGCATAGCCCACGGCCTGCACCATCAGGAAGAACAGCATGCCGATGAACCAGAGGGTGATGCCTGCCTCCAGCCAGGGAAAGGCGGCTTCGGCCGGAATGGGCGTCGCGGTGGCGACAGTCGCGCCTGGCGCGGCGTCCAGAAATGCCGCCAGCCCCGCCTGGTCCACCGCCAGATGCAGCGGAGAGGGATCGACCGCGCTGGGCAACGCCGGCATCAGCATACGCGCGAGCGGCAGCGCCCAGAGCATGTAGGCGGCCCCCGCCCCCAGCCACCGCGCCACCGGCCGTCGCAGCATCATGACCAGCGCCATCAGCAGGGTGGTGGCGATCAGCGTTTCGGCGATCCAGACGCTCATGATCTCAACCCTTTCAGGATTTCCTCAAGTTCGGCGATATCCTCCGCCGTCAACTGATCCTGGCTGGCAAGCTGCGCGACGAGCGGCGACACGCGCCCGCCGAACAGACGGTTCACCAGCCGGCCGGATTCACCGGCGACATAATCGTCGCGCGCCACCAGCGGGCGATACAGGAAACGGCGACCGTCCTGGTCAGCGCCGATCACATCCTTGGCCATCAGGCGCGACAGCAAGGTCTTGACCGTCTGGACGCTCCAGTCGCGATCCTGGGTGACGCGGTCCGCGACCTCGGCCGCGGTCAAGGGTGACTGTTCCCACAGCGCCTCCATCACCACCAGTTCCGCTTCGCTGATCTTCTCGCTCACCTAATTCGACTCGGATCGTTTCAACTACATATGTAGTCGCACCGATTACACTTGTGGTCAATAGCCTCCGCGCGGGTTTGATATCCGCCCCTGCCCCTATTGCTATTGCTATTGCGCGCCCTGCAGGTCGAACGCCGGCGCGGCGAGCGCGCGGCCATGATCACGGATGGCCGAAGGCCAATCGGCGCATAGCGCGTCGAACTGCACTCCGTCCCCGGCATAAAGCGCGCGGATCGCCGCTTCGTAATGCGGGCGGTCGCCGGCCATGGCGGTAAGGAAATGATAGGCGGCGTCCTTGGCGGCGCGGGGCGACGGCGTCTCCGCGTCCGCTTTCCGCGCGGCATCGACCAGCCGGCGCAGCGTGGCGGACGCGCCACCCGGTTGCTGGGCCAGCCAGTCCCATTGGCGCGGCAGCAGCGTGATCTCGCGCGGCTGGACGCCCAGTTTCGGGCGACCGCGTCCTCGGGGCACCGGTTCTGCAGGACCGCGCAGGTCTATATCGACCTGCCGACCGGTCCTGTCATCGAAAAGCAGCACGGCCTGCGCGTCGTCGCCCATGGCGCGCACCGCTTCCCGTACTTCGGCCTCATCGCCGGTGGCGATCCAGATGTCTCCGGCAAAGGCCGTGAATGTGCGTTCCATGTCGAATCTCCTTCGACACAGCATTATAACCCGGATGAAATTCTGTCAATATTACCCGGATAATTATTCCGGTCGAAGCTCGACCCAGGTCGGCGCATGATCGCTCGCCTTTTCCCGGCCGCGAAATTCGCGGTCCACCTGCGCATCGATCAGGCGGTCGGCAGCGGCGGGACTGAGCAGCAGATGGTCGATGCGGAAGCCCGCGTCGCGCGGCCAGGCGTTCATCTGATAGTCCCAGAAGGTCCACACACCGCCCGCGGGATGTCGAGACAGGATGGCGTCGGTCCAGCCATCGCCCAGCAGGCGGCGATAGGCGGCGCGGCTTTCCGGCTGCATCAGCGCGTCATCGGCCATGGCCTTGACCGACCAGGTGTCAACGTCGCGCGGGATGACATTATAGTCGCCTGCCAGCACAGCGGGCACTTCCTCCGCCCAGATTTCTGACGCGCGCGCGCGCAGGCGTTTCATCCAGCGCAACTTATAGTCGAATTTGGGGCCGGGCTGCGGATTGCCGTTGGGCAGGTAGATGGACGCGACGCGCACGCCCTTCACATCGGCTTCGAGATAGCGGCTATGCTCGTCCTCCGGCTCGCCCTCCAAGCCCCGGCGCACCTCCACAGGCGTTTCGCCGCGTGCCAGGATCGCAACGCCGTTGAACCCTTTTTGCCCGTGCCAGATCACGCCGTAACCGGCAGCCTCGATATCCTTGACCGGGAAGGTCTCGTCACTGGTCTTGATTTCCTGAAGGCAGGCGACGTCCGGCCGCGTTTCGTCCAGCCATTCCAGCAGGCGCGGCAGGCGCGCCTTGATGCCGTTGATGTTGAAGGTGGCGATGCGCATGTCCCTTGTCCTTCCGTCATGCCAGCGCAGGCTGGCATCTCCCTGCCTTTAGCGCCGCGCGTCGAAAAGGGAGACCCCAACCTCCGCTGGGGTGACGAAAAAATTGGGGATCAAACCGAAAAGCTGGTGCCGCAGCCACATCCGGCGGTTGCGTTGGGGTTGGTCACCTTGAAGGCCGCGCCGGCGAGGTCGGAGACGAAATCGACAGCGGCTCCGCGCACCAGGTCGATGCTGACATCATCCACGACCAGCGTCACGCCGTCCCGCTCCACCGACAGATCTTCCGGCTCCACGCTGTCTGCCAGGCCGAATCGATATTGAAAGCCGGAGCAACCGCCCCCCTCCACCGACAGGCGCAAGATGGCGGGCTTGCCCTGCTTGGCGGCGATGGTTGCCACGCGGGCGGCGGCGGAAGAGGTAAGATCGATGTCGGCCATGATGGTGCCTAGATAGGATCAAGCAAAAGGCCCGGCAAGCGGTGCTGCCGGGCCTTTGCGAAAGTCAGAGAGGAAATGCGCGTCAATCGACGGCCTTCTCCTGCGCCTTGGTTGGGCCGCCCATGGCGACCGGCGGCTTCGTGTTCATCGCCACCAGATAGTCGGGTCCGGCCACGAAGGGCAGCGGGTTGATCGCCGCGCCGTCGACGCGGACTTCATAATGAAGGTGGCTGCCGGTCGAGCGGCCGGTCGAGCCCATAAGGCCGATGATCTGGCCGCGCTTCACATAGCTGTTCTCGGCGACCAGCAGCTTCGACATATGGCCGTAGCGCGTTTCCATGCCGCTGCCGTGCGAGATCTGCACGAGGTTGCCGTAGCCGCTGGCCCAGCCCGAACGGCTGACGATGCCGTCGGCGGTCGCATGGATCGGGGTGCCCATCGGGCCGGGAATGTCGATGCCCTTGTGCATCCGCGCGCCGCCGTTGAACGGATCGGAGCGCACGCCGAAGTTGGAGGTCAGCGAGAGCTTCTCAACCGGACGACCCGAAGGAATGTAGGCGGCGGTCTTTGCATTGCCATCCATGCGCTGGAGGCTGGCGAAGAGGTTGGAGAAGCCGACGTCGGACGGCCCGAGCGGGCTCATATTCACTTCCGACGCGTCCCCATAAGGGTCGTCGGTTTCCGAGGCATGGGCCGGAGCGGCCGCGCACAGTGCGCCGGCAATTCCGAGACCACCCAGAATGTGAGAAATTGGACGCGCGACCTGGAACCAATGCAACCCGCGAGCATTCACCGACTGAAGAACCGACATGCAGACCCCGACTTATGTCACCGGAGGCTGTTGCCCCTCGGCGCTTCCCGTGTTCAAATTTTTGGCGACTTTCATCGCCCCCGCTGAGCGCAGAGTGCAAATCCCGCCTTATGTTGCAAGCGCGGCGTAGAATTCTTCCGTCAAACCGGCCTGTCGACGCGCCGAAGCGTTGAACGGCGGCTTCAGCGCCCCCCGAAAATGCTGTTTCACAAGGATTTGGTAATGTTTTGGGGAGTCCAACCCCAATCGGTTCGTCGCCCAGGTGAACCATGTCGTCCCCGCCGACACATGCCGAATCTCGTCCGCCATGATCCGGCACAGCATCCGGGCTGAGGCATGATCGCCCACGCTTGCGAACCGTTCCACCGTTGCCGGCGTGATGTCGAGCGCGCGCGCTTCCAGCACCATGGGCACGATGGCAAGGCGGGCGAGCGCGTCCGTGGCGGTTTCCTCCGCCGCCTGCCACAGACCGTCATGCGCGGGCAGCGCGCCATAATGGCTGCCCATCTGCCGCAAGCGCCGGTCGAGCAGCGCGAAATGCATCGCTTCCTCTGCCCCGACCTGCATCCACTGGTCGATGAAGGCGACAGGGAATTGCCCCCCAAACCGCCCGATCAAGTCAAATGCCAGATCGATCGCGACGAATTCGATATGGGCGAGCGCGTGGAGCATCGCGATCCGGGCGCGATCCGACCCGATCTTCCCGCGTTTTGGCATGCGATTAGGGGGCAGCAATTCGGGCGCATCAGGCCGCGCCGGCCGATCCGGCATCGCCGCGTCGAACCGCGCTTCGAGCCGTCCGTGCCGCCAGGCGCGGGCGACCGCGCGGGCGGACATCAGCTTGGCCACGGGATGGGGGGTCAGCAGCACATGGGCACAGGCCGCGCCCACGCTGTCGATGGCAATAGGCAGCATCAAAGCGCCTGCGCCGCCTCCAGCACCTCCTGCGCGTGGCCCTTCACCTTCACCTTGGGCCAGACGCGCGCGACGTGGCCGCCTGCATCGAAGAGGAAGGTCGCGCGCTCTATGCCCATATATTTGCGGCCGTAGAGCGACTTTTCGACCCAGGTGCCGAACGCCTCGCATACCGCACCCTGCTCCTCATCCGAGGCAAGGATGACGGACAGGCCATATTTCTCGGCGAATTTCTTGAGTTTTGCCGGCTTATCCTTGGAAATGCCGATCACCGGCACGCCGACTGCGGCAAATTCGTCCGCCAGTGCGGAGAAATCCTTCGCCTCGTTGGTGCATCCGGGCGTGTCGGCCTTGGGATAGAAATAGACGACCAGCGGCTTGCCGCGATAGGCGTCGAACCTGAAATCCACGCCTTCTACGTCCTTCAGCGTCACCGCAGGGATGGGATCACCCTGTTCCAGCATCGTGGGCCTCCTGATAAGGGGCGGCGAGCATGCCCCAGCTTGCCGACACGCATTGCCGCGCCTCGGCATAGCTTTCAAGCAGCCTGTCCCAAGAGTCAGCACCGCACGCCCGCGCGACCAGCGGCCGGGTGGCTTCGGGCGGCTCTGTCGATTTCGGCGAAACGAGGCGCGAAACGATGAGGAAGCGCGTTATGAGGTCGTGCGCGGCGATCAGTCCACCGGGCAGGTGGCCGGCCGCGACAAGTTCCGCCAGCGCCGCTGACAGGTCCGGGTCGAACGCCATGCGGTGACGGAACTGCGTGACGTGGATCAGGAACTCCAGGTCAATCAGGCCGCCGGGCACCAGCTTCACGTCGAGATCGCCGGCCGGCGGCTTGTGACGCGCGATGTCGGCGCGCATCTTCACTGCCTGCCGCGCCAGCATGTCGACGTCGCGCGGGCGCCGGAGCGTTTCGGCCAGCACCGCGTCGAGCGACACGCGCGCCTGTTCCGATCCGAACACCGGCCGCGCGCGGGTCAGCGCCAGATGCTCCCACGTCCACGCCTCCTCCCGCTGATAGCGGGCGAAACTGTCGAGGCTGACCGCCAGCAACCCCTGCGCGCCGGAGGGACGCAGGCGCGTGTCCACATCATAGAGCGGGCCGGACGCGGTGTGGACGGACAGGGCGTTGGTGACGCGCTGCGCCAGGCGATTGAAATATTGGGTGGCGCCGAGCGGCTTGGCCCCGTCGCTTTCCGTCGAAAAGTCGCCGGTAAAAAGATAGACGAGATCCAGATCCGACGCATGGGTCAGCACCCCGCCGCCCATGCGCCCCAGCGCCAGGATCAGCAGTTCGCCGCCCGGCACCTTGCCATGCGCCTTTTCGAACTCCGCCACGGTTGCAGCGCCCAAGGCCTCGATCGCCGCTTCGGCCATCCGGCCATAGCCCCTGCCGGCCTCGATCGGATCGCCGCCCCGGATGATCTGCGCGCCCAGTGCGAAGCGGCGGTCGTTCACGCGTTGCCGCACCCGGTCCAGCAGCGCCTGATAATCCTCCCCCGGTTCAAGCGCGGCGAACTGCGCGGCGAGCTGGGGCACGGGCGGCGGCGGATCGAAGGCCGAGGCATCGATCAGGCCGTCGAGAAGCTCCGCCCGTCGCGCCAACGCGTCGGCGAGCGTGGGCGCATGGCTCAATATCTCGGCCAGAAGCCCCACCAGCGCGGGCCGGGCGGCGAGCAGCTTGAAGAAGTTGATCGCGCTCGGCAGGCGGGCGATCATGTCGTCCAGCCGGTTCAGCGCGCGGGACGGATCGGGCGCGCGGGCAAGCGCCCCCATCAGGTCGGGCAGCAGCGCCTCCAGCGCGTCGCGAGACGCCCCGCTGCGCAGCGCACGGATCGTACC
>JACESO010000038.1 GCA_013911745.1 Sphingobium sp.
AAGCCGGCGCCGCCGCCTTCATCTTCGACTTCGCCGGCCGCGCGCCTGCCCGCCAGCCTTCCCGATTTGATCGAAGCGTTCTGGCAGAAAGGCAAGGGCAGTCTGGCGCAGGAACTCCATGATTGCGTCCGCGTCGTCCGCTTCGCCCCGCCCGCCTTCGACTACAGGGCAACGGCGCAATTGCCGGCTGATTTTACCGCGCGTCTGCTGCCTGCCCTGCGCGAGGTGACGGGCGTCGCGTGGCAGGTGGCGCAAAGTGACGCGGATGGCGAACCGAGCCTGCTGGAACAGGAGCAGGCGGCAAAGGCGGCCGAGCGCGCGACGATCTTGGAAACCCCGGTGGTCAAGGCGGCGATGGCGGCCTTCCCCGAAGCGGAGCTTGTCGATGACAAGCCGGAACAATGGAGTGCAGGAGCATGAAGGATCTGAATGAAATCCTGGGCATGGCGAGCCGTGTTCAGGAAGAGTTGCAGCGGGCGCAGGACAATCTGGACAAGCTGGAGGTCGAAGGCGCGGCCGGCGGCGGACTGGTGAAGGTTCGCGCTTCGGCCAAGGGGCGCATCATCGGCGTGTCGATCGACGACAGCCTGCTCGCCCCGTCGGAAAAGCAGATGCTGGAAGATCTGGTCGCCGCCGCGTTCAACGACGCGCGCAAGAAGGCGGACGAGGTCAGCAACGCCGAAATGGGCAAGATGACGGCGGGGCTGCCCCTGCCTCCCGGCTTCAAGCTGCCCTTCTGACGGCGTGATAAGGCGGCGTTCATGATGACGTCCTTATGACATGCCCGTGATTGATTGGCGCGACGGGCATCCCCATAATGGCGGTGAACCGTAGAAGAGGGCCGCTTCCAATCGGCCCCGGAGACCGAATGACACTAGAATATCCCCTTCTGCCGCTGCGCGACATCGTCGTCTTCCCGCAGATGATCGTTCCGCTGTTCGTCGGCCGCGACAAGAGCGTGGCCGCGCTGGAAGCGGCCATGGAAGGCTCCAAGGAAATCTTCCTCGTCTCGCAGCTCGATCCTGCCGAGGACGATCCTGCGCGCGACTCGCTTTACGATACGGGCGTGGTCGCCGTGGTGCTGCAGCTGCTGAAGCTGCCTGACGGCACGGTCCGCGTTCTGGTGGAGGGCAAGCATCGCGCCCAGCTGGAAGGGATGGACGCGAACGAGACCTACCTCGTCGCGACGGTCTCTCCGGTGGAGGAAGCAGCGGCAGAGGGGCCGGAAGCCGCCGCGCTGATGCGGTCGGTCGCGGAGCAGTTCGAGAATTACGCCAAGCTCAACAAGAAGCTGCCGGCCGAAACCCCGGTGCAGCTGCGCGAGATCGAGGATGCGGGGCGACTGGCCGACGCGGTCGCGGCGAACATCAACGTCAAGGTGTCCGACAAGCAGTCGCTGCTGGTCGAAGCCGATCCGGTCAAGCGGCTGGAGATGGTTTTTGCCTTCATGGAAGGCGAACTGGGTGTCCTGCAGGTCGAGAAGAAGATTCGCGGCCGCGTGAAGCGGCAGATGGAGAAGACCCAGCGCGAATATTATCTGAACGAGCAGCTCAAGGCGATCCAGCGCGAACTGGGCAATGGCGAAGGCGAGGAAGGTGACGAGCTTGCCGAACTCACCGAGAAAATCGCCAAGGCCAAGCTTAGCAAGGAAGCCCGGGCGAAGGCGACGGCGGAACTCAAGAAGCTCAAGGG
This sequence comes from Sphingobium sp., assembly GCA_013911745.1. Classification (GTDB taxonomy): domain Bacteria; phylum Pseudomonadota; class Alphaproteobacteria; order Sphingomonadales; family Sphingomonadaceae; genus Sphingobium; species Sphingobium olei. The sequence goes on from JACESO010000038.1 coordinate 1,693, forward strand.
CATGCAGCCCATGTCGGCCGAAGCCACGGTCGTACGCAATTATCTGGACGTGCTGCTGGGGCTGCCGTGGGGCAAGAAGGGCAAGGTAAAGACCGACCTCAAGAAGGCGCAGGCGATCCTGGACGAGGATCATTTCGCGCTGGAGAAGGTCAAGGACCGGATAATCGAATATCTCGCCGTGCAGGCGCGCACCAATAAGCTGAAAGGCCCGATCCTGTGCCTCGTCGGCCCTCCGGGCGTGGGCAAGACCTCGCTCGGCCGGTCGATCGCCAAGGCGACGGGGCGCGAATTCGTGCGCCAGTCGCTGGGCGGCGTGCGCGACGAAGCGGAAATCCGTGGGCATCGCCGCACCTATATCGGATCGCTGCCCGGCAAGATCGTGTCGAACCTCAAGAAGGCGGGCACGATGAACCCGCTCTTCCTGCTCGACGAGATCGACAAGCTGGGCCAGGATTTCCGCGGCGATCCGGCCTCCGCCCTGCTGGAAGTGCTGGACCCCGAACAGAACAGCAAGTTCCAGGATCATTATCTGGAGATCGACGTCGATCTTTCGGACGTGATGTTCGTGACGACCGCCAACTCGCTGAATTTGCCGCAGCCTTTGCTCGACCGCATGGAGATCATCCGGCTGGAGGGCTATACCGAGGATGAGAAGGTCGAGATCGCGCAGCGGCACCTAGTGCCCAAGCAGATCGACGCCCATGGCCTGAAGGATGGGGAGTTTGAAGTGACGGAAGAGGCCGTGCGCGACCTCATCCGCTACTATACGCGTGAGGCTGGCGTCCGCACGCTGGAGCGCGAAGTGGCGCGGCTCGCGCGTAAGGCGCTTCGCAAAATTCTTGAGGGTGCCTATGACAAGGTCGTCATAACGCCCGAAAACCTGGCCGATTTCGCCGGAGTGCGGAAATTCCGGCATGGCGTTGGCGAGGATGAGAACCAGATCGGCGCGGTGACCGGGCTCGCCTGGACCGAAGTCGGCGGCGAATTGCTGACGATCGAGGCGGTGACGGTGCCCGGCAAGGGGCAGATCAAGACTACCGGCAAGCTGGGCGAAGTGATGACCGAGTCGGTGCAGGCCGCCTTCTCTTATGTGAAGGCGCGCTCGCCGGGCTATGGCATCAAGCCGAGCCTGTTCAACCGGAAGGACATCCACATCCACCTGCCCGAAGGTGCTGTGCCCAAGGATGGCCCGTCCGCCGGTATCGGCATGGTGACGACCATCGTTTCCACCCTGACCGGCATTCCCGTCCACAAGGATGTGGCGATGACCGGCGAGGTGACGTTGCGCGGCCGGGTGCTCCCCATCGGCGGCCTCAAGGAAAAGCTGCTGGCGGCGCTGCGCGGCGGCATCAAGACCGTGCTGATTCCCCAGGAGAATGAGAAAGACCTGGCGGAAATCCCCGCGAACATTCGCGAGGGGCTGGAAATCGTGCCGGTGTCCCATGTCGACGAGGTGCTCGCGCGGGCGCTGGTTTCGAAGCCGGAAGCGATCGCCTGGACGGAAGAAGACGACCTGGCAGCGCAGCCTCCGGCTGGTGCCGGGAGGGACGGGGACGCCACGTTGCGGCACTGAACCATCGGGAAAGCGGCGGTTAACCCTGTTATCGGCACCGAAACGACCGATCGGGCGCAAAATCGGCCATGGACCGGCGTCTTCGTCGCTTTCCCTTTGACAGTCGCGGGAATCCGCGCCTTATTGCCCGCCCTACGCCGCGATTCCTAATCAACCAACAGCACAAGGGGGTTCCCAAGGCATGAACAAGCAGGATCTGATCAGCGCGGTTGCTGAAAGCAGCGGCCTCAACAAGAATGACGCCACCAAGGCCGTGGAAGGCGTGTTCGACGCCATCAGCGGCGCGCTGAAAAAGGGTGATGAAGTCCGCCTGGTCGGCTTCGGCACCTTCTCCGTGTCGCAGCGCAAGGCTTCGACCGGCCGTAATCCCCGCACCGGCGAAACCATGACCATCAAGGCTTCGGCCCAGCCCAAGTTCAAGGCTGGCAAGGGCCTGAAGGACTCGGTCAACTAAGCGGCCGGCGACGTCGCCCCAGCGGCGGCGTCCACCGATCGACGATTGCCGGCATCGCGGCCGGGAAGTTACGGGAGAGTGGCGCGGCAAGGCAGGTTTCTGCCCGCGCAATCAAGCCAAAGGCAGGGGGACGAAGACGGAAACGTTTTCGTCCCTTTCTTTATGGTAGCGATACCGTGTCATTCTTCCGGCAAAGGGCCAGGATAACCCATGACGAGCGGCAAGGCAGGGGTGGCATATAAAGCGGCTTGGGCGATCCTGACGCTGATGCTCGCGGCCTGCGGTGGCGGCAATTACCGTCCGGTCCGGGACACGCCGGTCAAGATCGGTCCGCCCTACGCGGTGCGCGGCATCACCTATGTTCCGGCGGCTGACCCCACTTATGACATGCTGGGCTATGCGAGCTGGTATGGATCGGAGTCGGGCAATCGCACCGCCAATGGAGAGCGGTTTCGCGCCAAATGGATCACTGCAGCGCATACCGTCCTGCCGCTGCCAACCTATGTGGAGGTGACGTCGCTGGACAGCGGACGCACGATCCTGGTCCGGGTCAATGATCGCGGACCCTTTTCCGGCCGAGGCCGCATCATCGACCTGTCGCGCGGCGCGGCCGAGCAACTGGGCATCAGAGCACAGGGCCATGCCGCCGTCCGCGTGCGCGTGGTGGAGCCGCCGGAGCGGGACAAGGAGCGCCTGCGCAAGGGCAAGGCGGCGGCGGAAAGGCCCCGTGTTTCCGAACACATCCTTGCCAATCTTCGGGGCCAATTGCAGGCGGGAACACGGTAGGCCAGGAAAATTCCACCGTCGGGCTTTGACGCTTGACGGGCGGGGATGGGCCGCATATGTGGCCCTTCTCTCGGGGCAAGCAGCCCCCATGGCGATCGTAGCTCAGTTGGTTAGAGCGCTGGTTTGTGGTACCAGAGGTCGTGGGTTCGGATCCCATCGGTCGCCCCATTTTCCCCCGACATTCCCTCTTGGCAGGGCTTCGCAGGTCTGCATTTGCGCTCTATAGCCGCTGCATGAACGACGCACGCGACAAGGGGCTGGCCCTCAATCCCAAATATGACAGGGACGGCCTGATCACCGCCGTCGTCACAGACGATCATAGCGGCGAGTTGCTGATGGTGGCGCACATGAATGCCCAGGCGCTCACGCTGACCATCGATACCGGGCTCGCCCATTTCTGGTCCCGCAGCCGACAGGCGTTGTGGAAGAAGGGCGAAACGTCCGGCCATATGCTGGAAGTGCGCGATCTGCGGATCGACTGCGATCAGGACGCGGTGTGGGTCAGGGCGGCACCAGCAGGACCGACATGCCACACCGGCGCGCGATCCTGCTTCTTCCGCCGGATCGGACAGGATGGGCTCAGCAACGTCGATGCGGCGGACTAGCGCCGCGCTGCTCCTCCTGTCGGCAGCGGCATGCCAGCGTGCGCCGATCGCCCCGGATGCCGGCCCGAGCGAAGGCGCGGTGTCTGGCCTGGAACGTGCGGCGATCGCCAGCGGCGCGATCACCGACGCGCGCCGAATGTCTCCCGTGGGCCTGTACCAGCGCCGTCATGAAGCGGGGCGCGACGCGCTGTGCGTCATTCCCGGACAAGCGGGGCGGTTTCGCTTCGGACTGGAGGCGGTATTTGGCGAGGAGCCGAGTTGCCGCGGGCATGGCATGGCGCGCCGCGCCGGCGACAAGCTGATCCTGAGCTTCAGGGGCAGCGATCGCTGCATCATCGTCGCCCAATATGATGGGGATCAGGTGGCCTTGCCGGGCGTCGTGGACATGGCCTGCGCCGATCTTTGCCAGGGGCGCGGATCGCTGGAGGGCGTCAGCTTTCCGCGCGTTTCGAGCGACGCCGCCTCCGCGCTTCGCGGGCGTAACCGGAGCGGCGACCTTCTATGCGGCGATCAGTGACCGATATAGCGGCCGGGGCGATGGTTGACCATCAGCACGGCGTTCATCGCAGCCGCTGACAGGACGGACAGCCCGAAGCGCTCGAAGCTGAGCAAGGGCAGCGACGCCAGCAGGATCAGGATATCGCACAGCATCTGGGTGCGTCCGGCGTTCCAGCCGCGCGATTTTTGCAGGATCAGCGCGACCACGCCAACGCCGCCGACACCTGCGCCGTGGCGGGCGATCGCCAATATGCCAAACCCGATGATCGACCCGCCGAACAGCGCGGCGAACAGCGGGCTGACCCGCGCGATCTGCAACGCGGTGGGCATGACCAGCCCGACGGCCATGATGGCGATGTTGGCGAACAGGGTCTTGAGCCCGAACGCCGTTCCCATGGCGCGTCCGGCGAACAGGAAGAAGGGCAGGTTGATGATCAGGAACAGCGCGCCGGGCGACCAGTGCAACAGATACGACAGCAGCAGCGCGATGCCCGCCATCCCGCCCGTCACCAGCTTGGCCTGATTGAGCAGCATCAGCCCCATAGCGATGAACGCGCAGCCGATCGCGATGGCATAGCCATCCTCCGCCAGGCTGTGGGGGCGCGGTTGAAGGAGCGTTGGATCGGAAGCAGGCGGCATGGGCAAGGGTGTCCGTGGTGGCGTGTCGCCCCAGCATCTCCCCTTCCAGACCTTTGCGCGGCTATAGCGTCATCCCGGCAGAAGGAAACCCGGCTCAACCGCCGGTGTCAATCTGCGATGGACCGAAGTCCTGGTAGCTCAACGCTACATCTCGAAGGGATCGCGAAAGACGTTTATTCGGCGGCCATCAGCGAGCGGGGGGGCTGGCGGCGCTCCAGTGCGATCGCCGCCAGGTAGATGAGGAGGCCGCCCAGCGCCAGAGCGCAGCCGATCCAGCCTGTCGATACCAGACCACAGCCCGCGGCGATCGACAGGCCGCCGAGCCACGGTCCCAGCGCGTTCGCGATGTTGAAGGCGCTGTGATGCAAGGCCGCCGCAAGCGTCTGCGCGTCGCCCGAAACGTCCATCAGCCGCGCCTGCAGCGGCGTGCCAAGGCCGCCGCCGATGCCGATCAGGAAGATGTTGAGCCCGAGCGTCCAGATATTCCCGGCCATGAAGGGAAAGATCGCCAGCGCCGCCGCGCTCCACAGCAGCACGCCGATGACGGTGCGGTTGAGCGCGCGGTCTGCCGCCCAGGCAGCCCCCAAATTGCCGAGCGTCAAACCGACGCCGAAAATGACGAGGACCAACGGTACATAGGTTTCGGGAACATGAGTCACCTCGATCATGGTTGAGGCGACATAGGTATAGACCGCGAACAGGCCGCCAAAGCCGATCGCCCCGGTAAGCAGGGTGAGCCACACCTGCGACTTGCCCAGTGCGGTGAGTTCGCGCATCGGGCTGGCGCCCGGATCGCCCGCGTCTCGCGGCGCGAACAATGCGACCAGCGTCACCGTCGCCAGCGCGAGCGCCGCCACGACGAAGAAGCCGGACCGCCAGCCCAGCACCTGACCCATCCAATTGGCCACGGGCACGCCGATCACGGTCGCGACGGTCAGGCCGGTCATCACCTTGGCGATGGCAAGGGCGCGTTTCTCGATGGGCACCAAGTTGGCGGCGACCAGCGCCGCGACGCCGAAATAGGCACCATGGGGTACGCCCGACAGGAAACGGAACAGCAGCATCCAGGGGTAGCTGGGCGAGAGGGCCGACAAGGCGTTGGCGATCGCGAAGACCGTCATCAATCCGATCAGCAGCATCCTGCGCGGCAGCCGCGCGCCGAAAGCGGCGATGACCGGCGCGCCCGCCACCACGCCCAGCGCATAGGCGCTGATCGCATGGCCGGCAGTCGGCGCATCGATGCCCAGATCGCGTGCGAAGAAGGGCAGCAGGCTCATCGACGCGAATTCGGTCGTGCCGATGGCGAACGCGCCGACCGACAACGCGAAGATAACAAGCGCGGGATGCGCGGTACGCGAGGCGTTCGCCATGGCCAGCTCCATGCTGCAATGCAAAATCTTGAGAGAGGGCGCAGATGGGCTTCATGACAGCGCAGGTCAACCCCGATGCGGCTGTCTTTCCTGCATCGCCAAATGCGTCGCCCGCAATCGTGCCGTCAGCCGCCGATCTTCGCCTTGCTGACGTCGAGCATCTTGCCATTGGTGATGACGACCAGGTCGCCGCGTTTCACCACGCCGAACAATTTGCGCGCGAAATCGACGGGCACGCCGATGCAGCCATGCGTGGCACGTCCATATTGCACGTCGCTGCCATGGATGAACACGCCATCGCTGGTCAGGCGCAGGGCATAGGGCATGGGCGCGCCATAGAGGTTCGACACATGGTCGGCGTCCATCTGCGTGATCGGGAACGCGCCCTGCGGGCTGGGCTTGTCGGTGGCGCCGTAGAGAATGACCGCCGCGCCGATCTCATACCCCGCGCGGAAGACGGAGAGGGTTTCGGCCTTCAGATCGACAGTGACGATGACCGGGCCGGATGCAGGCGCGCCCTTTTCGTCCCAGACATAGTCGCCGTGGCGGAAGGGACCGTCGATGCGCAAGACGCGCCTGACGGTCAGCGCCCGCGGATCGATCGCCATGGGCTGGTCGCTGCGTCGTTCGACGAGCGGGGCGATCGGGGGAGGAGCGACGGCCCCAGGCTTGGCGCCGGCAGCGGGCGCGGGCGCGGCATCTTGGGCGGCGGGCCGGTCGATCCAGTGCATCGCCAGCCACGCGGCGCCGGCCAATGCCCCGCCGATCGCCAGCTTGGGGCCTGCGGCTTTCGCCAATCCCTTGATGAAGCCCGCCATATCCTTACGCCTCTCGTCCTTGACGCTGGCATAGGATGAAAAGGTTAAGCTCAGGCTTCCCGCGCGACTTCCGCCGCAGCGATGGCCGTGAGGTTCAGGATGCCGCGCGAGGTAACACCGGGCGTCAGCACATGGATGGGCTTGGTGAGGCCGATCAGCATCGGACCAACGGTGGGCGAACTGGACGAGGCCGACAGCGCAGTCAGCGTGATGTTGGCCGCATCGAGATTGGGCATCACCAGCAAGTTGGCCGGTCCCTCGAACCGGGAGTCCGGCACCAGCCGCTCGCGCAGCGACTGGCTGAGCGCGGCATCGGCATGCATTTCACCGTCCACCGCCAGATCGGGCGCGGCTTCCCGCACCAGCCGGAAAGCCTTTCGCATCTTGCGCGCGCTGTCGCTGTGCGACGCGCCGAAATTGGAATGGGACAGCAGGGCCGCGCGCGGCGTGAGCCCGAAATGGCGCAGCTCCGCGCTGGCGGCCAGCGTCATTTCCGCCACCTGCTCAGGCGTCGGATCGGGCACCATATGAGTGTCAGTGATGAACAGCGCGCCGGCATCCAGGATCAGGCCCGACAGTGCGTAGACGCGGCTGTGATCGGGCACCCGGTCGATGATGCGCAGCACATGCTCCACCTGACCCCAATATTCCGAGCGTCCGCCGACCAGCGCGGCATCGACCCGGCCGGTGCGCAGCAGCATCGCGGCGGTGATGGTGGGGCGGCGATAGACATGGCGCAGAATCTCGTCCGCAGGCACGCCCTTTCGCCCGGCGATGGCACGATAGGCTTCCACCAGTTCGCCCATGACGAGGTGATCCGTTTCCGGGTCTATCACCTCGACGTCGCGCTCGAAATCGAAGGACAGACCGAGTTCGGGCAGCTTCTGTTCCAGGATGCGGCGGCGGGCGATCAGCGTCGGGCGAACGATCCCTTCGTCCAGCGCGTCGCTGATGGCGCGCAGCACGCGTTCATCCTCGCCCTCGCCATAGGCGATACGGCAATGGCTGCCCCGGGCCGCTTCGAACACCGGCAGCATCAACTGGCCGGATCGGGTCGCCTGGCGCGTCAGGCTGCGCTTATAGTCGTCGAGGTCGAGCGTCCTTTTCGCGACGCCGCTGTCCATCGCCGCCTTGGCGACCGCGACCGCGATCTCGCCGATCAGGCGCGGGTCGAAGGGGGTGGGGATGATATAGTCCGGTCCGAACACCAGCTTGCGACCGCCATAGGCCTGCGCCACGCTGTCATGCGCGGGCATGCGGGCCAGGGCGGCGATGGCGTCTGCGGCGGCGACCTTCATCGCCTCGTTGATCTGCGTCGCGCCCACGTCCAGCGCGCCCCGGAAGATATAGGGGAAGCAGAGGACATTGTTGACCTGATTGGGATAGTCGGACCGGCCGGTGGCGATGATCGCGTCCGGGCGCACCTCGCGGGCGGCCTCTGGGCGGATTTCCGGCTCCGGGTTGGCGAGCGCGAAGATAAGGGGATTGGGCGCCATCAGGGGCAGCCATTCGGGCTTCAGCACGCCCGGAGCGGAAAGTCCCAGGAACAGGTTCGCGCCCGGCAGGACATCCGGCAGAGTGCGCGCATTGGTATTGCGGGCATAGCGCGCCATGTTCGGCAACATGCCCTCGCGGCCGGCATGGATCACGCCGTCCTTGTCCGTCATAGTGACATTCTCGACCGGCAGGCCCATCGATACCAGCAGGTCGACGCAGGCCAGCGCCGCCGCGCCCGCTCCGGACGTCACCAGCTTCGCATCCGCCAGCGTCTTGCCCTGCAGCACCAGCGCGTTGCGGACCGCCGCAGCGACAACGATTGCGGTGCCATGCTGGTCGTCATGGAAGACCGGAATGTTCATCCGCTCCTTCAGCCGCGCTTCGATCGCGAAACATTCGGGAGCCTTGATGTCCTCCAGGTTTATGCCGCCGAAGGTCGGTTCCAGCAGGGCGACGGCATCCACGAACCTGTCGGGATCGGTCGTGTCCACTTCGATGTCGAACACGTCGATATCGGCGAATTTCTTGAAGAGGACCGCCTTGCCCTCCATCACCGGCTTCGACGCGAGAGCGCCGATCGCGCCAAGGCCAAGGACCGCCGTTCCGTTGGAGATGACGGCGACCAGGTTGCCGCGCGCGGTATAGTCCAGCGCCTTGTCCGGATCGGCGGCGATTTCGACGCAGGGCGCCGCAACACCCGGCGAATAGGCCAGCGCCAGGTCGCGCTGGTTCACCATCCGCTTGGTCGGCTCTATCCGGAGTTTTCCCGGTTGCGGGTAGCGGTGATAGTCGAGGGCTGCGCGGCGGGTGTTATCGTCCATATGCCGGGCCTTAGAGCCTCGGTTCCGCTAGGGCAAGACAGGGCGCTCCCACGGCGGCGTCGGCGCGTAAAGTCCGACAAGAAATTCGACGAATGCGGTGAGCGCGCGTGGCGGATTGGCCTGGGGCAGGTGCACGGCATAAAGGCCGACATCGGCCGAGCCTTCATGATCGGGCAGGATCTGACGCACCTTCCCACGCTCCAGCGCATCGGCAATGTCCCATAGCGAACGCAGCGCGATGCCGCCGCCCGCCAGCGTGAGCTCGCGCACCAACTCGCTGCTGTTAGTGCGGACGTGGCTGCGTCCCTCGACCGTGATCGGCCCGCTCGGTCCTGCCAGTCGCCACGGCATCTGCCCTTCCGCGGCCAGCAGCCGGTGGTTCTTGAGATCGGCGACTTTTGTGGGCGTTCCGAAGTGGTCCAGATAGTCGGGCGCGGCGCAAAGCATGCGGCGGTTGGTTGCCAGCCTCCGCGCGGTGACGCCGCTACCGGGATCGGCGGTGATGCGGATGGCGAGATCGAAGCGGCCGCCGAGCAGGTCGCTATACGCGTCCGAAAGATCGACGCTAAGATCGACTGCCGGATGATCGTCCAGGAAGCGCTTGAGAAAAGGCGCGAGGTGCATCCGCCCGAAGGAGGTGGGGGCGCTGATCCGCAGGGGACCGCTTGCCAGGACCGATGCGCCGGAGACCCGCCGTTCGGCATCGTCCAGAGCCGCGAGGATCGCGCGCAGATCGGCGTGGAGCCGTTCGCCCGCCGGAGTCAGCGTCAGCCGCCGGGTCGTGCGGTGAACGAGCTTCGCCCCAAGCCTTTGCTCCAGCCGGGCCAGCCGCTTGGACATCATCGCCGGAGAGATATGCAGCCGCCGTCCCGCCGCTGCGAGGCCGCCTTCATCGACTATGGTTACGAACAGTTCATGATCGGGATCCATCATATTCATTCACCAGAGGAATGGCTGTATTCGCATAATAGCGGATATACGGCATAATGGGAAAGGGCTATTGCAGTTTCAATGATGAACAGTCCCGAGGAGAAGAGCCATGACCGACCCGATGATCGACAAAGCCGGCCTACGCGTCGCCGTTTTGCTCGCGGACTTTATCGAGCAGCATGCGCTTCCCGGCACCGGCATCGCGCCTGACACCTTCTGGGCCGGGGCGGCGGATATCCTCGCGCGCTTCGCGCCAGAAAACAGGGCGCTCCTGCGCAAGCGCGACACGCTTCAGGCGCAGATCGACAGCTGGCATGAACAGCGCCGCGGCCAGCCGCACGATCCGATCTCCTACGAAACATTCCTGCGGGACATCGGCTATCTTGTTCCCGAACCTGCGCCGTTCCAGATCGGCAGCACGAATGTCGATGAGGAGGTCGCGCGCATGGCCGGGCCGCAACTGGTCGTGCCTATCCTCAATGCCCGCTTCCTGCTGAACGCCGCAAATGCACGGTGGGGCAGCCTCTATGACGCACTGTACGGCACGGACGCGATAGCCGGCGCGCCGGCCGGCAAGGGCTATGATGCGGCGCGCGGCGCGCAGGTCGTTTCCTGGGCGAAGGCTTTTCTCGACGACGCGGTTCCTCTGGCGGACGGGAGCTGGGCGGAGCTGGGGAGTGACGATATCGTCCTTGCCGATCCCGCTCAGTTCGTCGGCACGAGTGAGAAGGGCCGGCTCTTCCGCCACAACGGGCTGCATATCGAAGTCGTGTTCGACAAGGGGCACCCGATCGGCGCGACCGATCCCGCGGGTATTGCCGACGTCATCCTGGAATCGGCCCTGACCACCATCTGCGATCTGGAGGATTCAGTCGCCGCCGTCGATGCGCGGGACAAGGTCGCGGCCTATGCCAACTGGCTTGGCCTGATGCGCGGCGACCTCACTGACCGGTTCGACAAAAATGGCGCGATGATGACGCGGGCGCTCAACCCTGACCGCAGCTACACCGCGGCAGACGGCACATCCTTTACGCTGCCGGGGCGCAGCCTGCTGTTCGTCCGCAATGTCGGCCATCTGATGACCACGCCCGCGATCCGACTGCCCAATGGCGACGAGGCACCGGAAGGCATCGTCGACGGCATCATGACCAGCCTGATCGCGCTTCACGATCTGAAGGGACGCCGGGCCAACAGCCGCGCTGGCAGCCTCTACATCGTCAAGCCCAAGATGCACGGCCCGGATGAAGTCGCCTTCACCGACCGGCTGTTCGACGCGATCGAGGACATGATGGGCATGGCCCGTCACACGATCAAGGTCGGCGTCATGGACGAGGAGCGCCGCACCTCGGCCAACCTCGCCGCCTGCATCCACGCGGTGAAGGATCGCATCGTCTTCATCAACACCGGCTTCCTCGACCGCACCGGCGATGAGATGCATACGTCGATGCAGGCGGGGCCGATGATCCCCAAAAGCGAGATGAAGGCGAGCGACTGGATTGCGGCCTATGAGGACCGGAATGTGCAGATCGGCCTCGCCTGTGGCTTTTCCGGCCGGGCGCAGATCGGCAAGGGCATGTGGGCAGCGCCCGATCGCATGGCCGACATGCTGGATCAAAAGGCCGGCCATCCGACGAGCGGCGCGAACACCGCCTGGGTTCCCTCGCCAACCGCCGCGACCCTGCACGCGACGCACTATCATCGCATCGACGTCTTCGCCCGTCAGGCAGCGCGCCAGGCGGAAGGCGTGGCTCCGATCGAAAAGCTGCTGACCCTGCCCATCGCCACCGGCCGCAATTTCTCTGAGGAAGAGATCGCGCGGGAGCTGGACAATAATGCGCAGGGCATATTGGGCTATGTCGTCCGCTGGATCGACCAGGGCGTTGGCTGCTCCAAGGTGCCCGACATCCATGACATCGGCCTGATGGAGGATCGCGCGACATTGCGCATCTCCTCGCAACATATGGCGAACTGGCTGCTGCATGGCGTCTGCACGGCGGAACAGGTCGATGCGGCGCTCCGTCGCATGGCGGCGAAGGTCGATGCGCAGAATGCCGCCGATCCGCTCTACGAGCCGATGAGCGGGCGGGAAGGGGACAGCCTCGCCTTCCTGGCGGCGCGCGCACTGGTGTTCGAAGGCGTCGAGCAGCCCAACGGCTATACCGAGCCCCTGCTTCACGCCTTCCGCGCGAAGAAGAAGGCGCAGGCTGTGCTGGAGCCGGCCTGACGCGTTTGTTGTGGCGGCTTTCCGGCTGCGCTAGCCCACTGGCTGCGTAACGCTCGGAGAGTCGCCATGACCATCATCGTCCACCATCTGAACAACAGCCGGTCGCAACGCATCCTCTGGCTGTTGGAGGAACTGGGCGAACCCTATGTGGTGCGCCGATACGAGCGGGACAAAAAGACGATGCGCGCGCCTGCCTCCCTGCGTGCCGTTCATCCGCTCGGACGGTCTCCGGTGGTGGAGGTTGACGGGCATCGCTTGATCGAGACGGGCGCGATCATGGAGTATCTGGTCGCGCGGGCAGGGGGACGCTTCGGTCCACCCGCCGATGCGCAGGGCGCAATCCTCTATCGCCAGTTCATCCACTATGCCGAAGGATCGATGATGCCGCCGCTGCTCGCCCTGCTGGTGGTGAACAGGCTGGGCCTGCTGGGACGCCCGGCGCGGCCGACCGTGCAGGGGATGCTGAACGATCATCTCGACTGGCTGGAGACCGAACTGGCCGGGCGCCCCTTCTTCGCGGGCGACATCTTCACCGCCGCCGACATGATGATGAGCTTTCCGCTGGAAGCGTCGCGCGCGCGGGGCGGGCTGGACGCCTCGCGGCCCAATATCCTCCGCTGGCTGGATGACATGCACGCCCGCCCGGCCTATCAGACAGCGCTGACGACCGGGGGAGCCTACGCCTATGCCTGATCGCCGCACGCTGTTGCGCCACGCCGCTGCCGGGATCGCGATGGCATCCGTCAGCCCGCGCCTCTTCGCGCAGGAGCGGGCGGCCGAGGCGCTGGGATCGCTCACCGGCGATGTCGTGCCCATCGGCAAGGCGGAGCGCGCCGACCGGCTCGCCCGCGCGCAAAGGATGATGCAGGCGGCGGGCATCGACGCGCTGCTGGTCGAGCCGGGTGCCAGCCTCATCTATTATACGGGCATAAGATGGCACCGGTCGGAAAGGCTGACCGCCGCCGTGATCCCGGCAAGCGGCGCGCCACTGATCGTCTGCCCCTTTTTCGAAAAGCCCTCGATCGACGAATCGCTTGCCATTCCCGCCGAGGTCCGCGTCTGGCAGGAGGATGAAAGTCCTTATGCCCGGATCGCGGACTTCCTGGCGGCAAGGGGGCTGGCGAAAGGTCGCATCGGGATAGAGGAAACGGTGCGCTATTTTGCCGTGGACGGCCTCAAGGCGGCGCTTCCTGCGGCAACGTTGGTGAAGGATCCTGTCACCCGCGCGATCCGGATGCGCAAGACCGCTGCCGAGATCGCGCTGATGCAGAAGGCCGCCGATGTCACCATGGGGGCCTATCGCTGGACCTACCCGCAGGTGAAGACCGGCATGACGCCGGCGGATATCGGCGCGCTCACGTCGGCCGCGACCAAACAACTGGGCGGCAAGGTCGAATTCAATCTCGTCCTGCTGGGCGAAGCCGCCGCCTATCCGCACGGATCGGGCAAGCCCCAGGCGGTTCGGGCGGGAGAGGTGGTGTTGATGGATTGCGGCTGCACCGTCGAGGATTATCAGTCCGACATCAGCCGGACCTGGGTGCATGGCGCCGCGCCCACCCCGCAGCAGCGCAAGGTCTGGGACCATGTGTCGCACGGGCAGAAGATCGCAATCGAGGCGGCAAGGCTGGGTGTTCCGGCGGGGTCAGTCGACGATGCCGTGCGCAGCTATTATGAAGGACAAGGCTACGGCCCCCGCTATGCCTTGCCCGGCCTGTCGCACCGCACCGGTCATGGCATAGGCATGGAAGGGCATGAGCCCGTCAACCTCGTCCATGGCGAAACGACGAAGCTGGACGTCGGCATGTGCTTTTCCAACGAACCGGGCCTTTATCTGCCGGGTGTCATGGGCATTCGCATGGAAGATTGCTTCCATATGACAGGGAAGGGGTCGCAATGGTTTTCGACCCCGCCCACGTCGATCGACCAGCCGATCGCCTGACGAGCCCACGCCAATGGCATAGGCAAGCGCCTGTTCCTTCAAGTTTTCCGTTCCGCTGCCGTTATCGGGTCCAGGGGCCACGAAAGGCTAAGGATGAAGAAACGGGAACCGCGTGTTCTGACGTCCATTCCGGCGCGAATGCGCCTGGAAGACCAGTGGCTTGACGTCAAGATCATGAACCTGTCGCTGCACGGCATGATGCTGCGCATGGCGCGCGCGCCGAGGCGCGGCAGCTATATCGAGGTCCGGCGCGCCTCTTCGGTCATCGTCGGGCGGGTGGTATGGTCGAAGGACGGCCAGTGCGGCATCCGCGCACAGGACGAGATCGACATGGCGATGCTGACCAACGCTCCGGTCCAGGTTGCAGCGCCAGCGTGGAAGGCGGGCGACGCTGACCGTCGCGCGGACCAGCGCAGGCATGTCGAGCATAGTGAGGAGCGCAGCCGCCTCATCGCGCGTCGGCTGCAATTCGGCTCCCTGACGCTGTTCGTCCTGCTGGCCTCGGCGGCGATCCTCAAGATCATCAGCGACAGCTTCGTCGAGGCCATTGCGCAGGTCGCCGAGGCACTCTGATCCGAAGTGCGGTCGCCTGTCCTTGCCTGATCGCACAAGGTCAAAAGCCCCGCTTGTGCGGCGGACCGCTTCCCACTAAATCGCCCCCATGACCTCGACCAACGACATTCGCCGCTCCTTCCTCGATTATTTTGGGGCGAACGGCCACACCATCGTGCCGTCGGCGCCGCTGGTGCCGCATAACGATCCTACGCTGATGTTCGTCAACGCCGGAATGGTGCCGTTCAAGAATGTCTTCACCGGCCTGGAAACGCGCCCCTACAAGAGGGCGACGTCGAGCCAGAAGTCGGTGCGCGCCGGCGGCAAGCATAATGATCTCGACAATGTCGGCTATACCGCGCGGCATCATACCTTCTTTGAAATGCTGGGGAATTTCAGCTTCGGCGACTATTTCAAGGAACAGGCGATCACCCATGCCTGGACCCTGCTGACGAAGGAGTGGGGTCTGCCGGCGGAGAGGCTGACCGCGACCGTCTATCATACGGACGACGAAGCCTTCGACCTGTGGAAGAAGATCGCCGGCCTGCCCGAAGAGCGGATCATCCGCATCCCGACCAAGGATAATTTCTGGGCGATGGGCGACAGCGGCCCCTGCGGTCCCTGCTCGGAAATCTTTTACGACCATGGCGACCATATCTGGGGCGGCCCTCCGGGATCGCCGGAGGAGGATGGCGACCGCTTCGTCGAGATATGGAACCTCGTCTTCATGCAATATGAGCAGGAAGCGAATGAGATCGTCAGCGAACTACCCAAGCCCAGCATCGACACCGGCATGGGGCTGGAGCGCATCGCCGCCGTCCTGCAGGGCGTGCACGACAATTATGACACCGACACGTTCAAGGCGCTGATCGCCGAGAGCGGCGCGCTCAGTAGGACCGCCACGGACGGCGAGCATAAGGCCAGCCACCGCGTGATCGCGGATCACCTGCGCTCGACCAGCTTCCTGATCGCGGACGGCGTGCTGCCGGCGAATGAGGGGCGCGGCTATGTGCTGCGCCGGATCATGCGCCGCGCCATGCGCCACGCCCACATCATCGGCGCGAAGGAGCCGTTGATGTACCGGCTGGTGTCGTCGCTGGTTTCGGAGATGGGCGGGGCCTATCCCGAGCTCGTCCGCGCCCAGCCGCTGATCGAGGAAACGCTGCTGCGCGAGGAAACCCGTTTTCGCAAGACGCTGGAAAATGGCCTCCGGCTGCTGGACGAAGCGACCGGCGGCCTGGCCGAAGGCGGCACGCTGCCTGGCGAAACCGCGTTCAAGCTCTACGACACCTACGGCTTCCCCTATGACTTGACCGAAGATGCGCTGCGTTCGCGCGGCCTTACGGTGGACCGCGCTGGTTTCGACAGCGCCATGGCGGAGCAGAAGGCCGCCGCCCGCGCCGCGTGGAAGGGATCGGGCGAGAAGGCGTCGGACGAAATCTGGTTCGACATCGCGGAAGAGGTCGGCAATACCGAATTCATCGGCTACGCCTCGACCAAGGGCGAGGGCGAAGTGCGCGCCATCGTGAGGAATGGCGCGCGGGTCGAGAGCGCCTCGGTGGGCGACGAAGTGGTCATCATCACCAACCAGACGCCCTTCTACGGCGAAAGCGGCGGCCAGATGGGCGACGCCGGCACCATTACGACGCAGGGCGGCTTTTCCGCAAGGATCGAGGATACGGCCAAGCCGCTCGGCCGCCTCCATGCCCACAAGGCGAAGGTGGAAGCGGGCAGCATCAAGGTGGGCGATACCGTGAACCTCGCCATCGACGTCGACCGCCGCGACCGCATCCGCGCCAACCACAGCGCCACGCACCTGCTTCACGCCGCGCTGCGCAAGGAACTGGGCGCGCATGTGACGCAGAAGGGCAGCCTTGTCGCACCCGATCGGCTGCGCTTCGACTTCTCGCATCCCGAAGCGCTGACCCACAAGCAGATCGCGGCGGTCGAGGCCGATGTGAATGGGCAGATCCGCTATAATGAAGCGGTCAACACGCGCCTCATGACCCCCGACGACGCCATAGCGGCGGGCGCCATGGCGCTGTTCGGCGAAAAATATGGTGACGAGGTGCGCGTCCTTTCCATGGGCCGGGGCGGTCCGCTGGCCGAGGAGCTGCATTATTCGGTCGAACTGTGCGGTGGCACCCATGTCAATGCGACGGGCGACATCGCCCTGTTCAAGATCGTGTCGGAAAGCGCCGTCTCTTCGGGCGTTCGCCGTATCGAAGCGTTGACCGGCGAGGCCGCACGCCTTTGGCTCACCGATCGGGACGACAAGCTGCGCCAGACGGCTGCGGCGCTGAAAACGACGCCGGAGGATGTGCCTGCGCGCATCGCTGCCCTGGTCGAACAGAGCCGCAAGCTGGAGCGCGAACTGGCAGACGCGAAGAAGGCGCTGGCGCTGGGCGGCGGCGGCGCGGCCAAGGCGGCGGGGCCGGAGCAGGTCGGCGCGGTCAGTTTCATCGGCCAGGTGATCGACGGACTGGACCCCAAGGAACTGCGCGGCATCGTCGATCAGAACAAGGCGACGCTCGGCAGTGGCATTTCCGCCGTGCTGGCGGTGGTGGACGGCCGCGCCAGCATCGCCGTGGGCGTGACCGACGACCTGACCGCCACTATCAGCGCGGTCGATCTGGTCCGCGCGGGCGTGGAAGCGCTGGGCGGCAAGGGCGGCGGCGGTCGTCCCGACATGGCGCAGGGCGGCGGCCCGGATGGCGACAAAGCGCAGGCGGCGATCGACGCGGTCAAGGCTGCGCTGGCGAGCGTCCCGGCCTGACCATTCGCAGAGGGAGGGCTCTTCCCTCCCTCGTCATGCCGGGCTCGACCCGGCATCCCGCTTCTTAAAGGGTGGGCCGCTTGTCGAACCGGTCGCGAGGTTCAGCCGGCGCGTCCGCTATGTCTATTCGTGCTACCGCCGCTGCCGGTGGACCGTCATGAGCTCGCCGGATGAAAGCCTCCACCGCCTCATGCCTGCCCTGCACCAGCGCTTCGACGCTTCCGTCCGTCCGGTTGCGGACCCAGCCGGTCAGTCCCAGCTCCCGCGCCGTCTCCACTGTCCACGCCCGATACCAGACGCCCTGCACGCGACCGAAGATCATGAGACGGCGCGCGATGAGTCCATCCGGCATCAGCGCACCCGCTTGATCCAGGTCTGCCCGCCTTCGCGGACCTCGGTAATGAAATTGGGGATCGCGGCGACCAGGTCAGACAGCCGCTTGAAGCCATAGTTGCGCACGTCGAAGCTCGACCGGTTGCCCACGCGCTGGCCGACCGGCCCTAGCGCCACGAAGCCGCGTTCGTCCCGCTTCGCTTCATCATAGGCGTCGATCAGCAGGCGCACCACCTCCGGATCGACTGCGCCTCCCGACAGGGGCGGAGAGGGCGGAGGGGGCTGCGTCGCTGGTTCCTTTGCCGGCGGCTGCGTCTTCGCCTTCGTCCTTGCCGGTGCCGCCTTCTTGGCCACCGGCACGTCCGCCGGCTTCAGCGCCGCCACATCGATGAAGCGGGTGCAGGCGCGGCGAAACCCTTCCGGCGTGTTCGCCGTGCCAAAGCCGTAGACGGGAATGCCGTCCTGCCGCAGCCGGGTCACGAGCGGGGTGAAGTCGCTGTCGCTGGACATGAGGCCGAACCCATCGACCCGCCCGCTGGACAAAAGGTCCATGGCGTCGATCGTCATCTTCATGTCGGTGGCGTTCTTGCCTTTGGTCAAGTCGAACTGCTGCTGCGGTTCGATCGCCTGCGCGACCGAAAGCGCTGCCCAGGTCTTGAGCGTCGTCTTGCTCCAATTGCCGTAGGCGCGGCGGATATTGACCGTGCCCAGTTCCGCCAGCACCGTCATGACCGGGTCGAAATGCGCCGCCGACGCATTGTCCGCGTCGATGAGCAGCGCGATATTGCCGCGGCCTTCCTGTCGTGTCGCCATCGGGCCGTCTCCAGTCTGTTCTGTCTGCGGTTCAGGCGGGCGAAAAAACGCCGGTCGCCTCGTCGAGCACATGCAACTGCCCATCGGAGATCGCGAAGAAGCTACCGATCAGCTTCAACTCGCCGGCCTTCTCCTTGTGCCGGACGCAGGGGAAACTGCGCAGGTTGGCCAAGCTGACTTTGACGCCCTCCTGCTCCATGGCGCGTTCCGCGTCCCGGTCGCGGCGTTCGCCATATTGGGCCACCACCTTCTCGCGCGCCTCATCCAGCAAATCGATCCAGTGATGGATGAAGCCGCCTTCACCCGGAGGCGCGTCCTTGAGGTCATGGCTCAAAGCCGCCTTGCAGCCGCCGCACTTGCCATGACCCATGACGACGATCTCGCCCACTTTCAGCACCTGCACCGCAAATTCCAGCGCGGCCGAAACGCCGTGCCGGCCGGGGGTGGTTTCGAAAGGAGGGACCAGCGCCGCGACGTTGCGCACCACGAAGATCTCGCCGGGACTGGTGTCGAAAATCTGCGCCGGATCGACCCGGCTGTCTGAACAGGCGATCACCATGACACGCGGGCTCTGGCCCTCGCTGAGTTCCGTCCAGCGCTCGCGCTGCTGTGCCCATCCGGTGGTGCGGAAACGGCGATAGCCGTCGATCATGTCGCTGAAGTCGGTCATGCGGCTGATGTGCCGCACAAAGAATAGGCTGGCAAGTGGGAGAGGGCTGGCATGTCGCACCGTCCATCGCTATCTGGACCTCATGACCGACATCGCCCCGATCCCTGGCGTCCAGAAGCCGGAACGCGCCCGCAAGCCCGACTGGATTCGCGTAAAGGCGCCGACGAGCCCCGGCTATCACGAAACCCGCAAGCTGATGCGGGAAAAGGGCCTCGCCACCGTCTGCGAGGAAGCGGCCTGCCCCAATATCGGCGAATGCTGGACGAAGAAGCACGCCACGGTGATGATTCTGGGCGATGTATGCACGCGCGCCTGCGCCTTCTGCAACGTCAAGACCGGGATGCCGCGCAAGGTTGATCCCAATGAGCCGCAGAATCTGGCTGACGCTTCGGCGGAGATGGGGCTTGAGCATATCGTCATCACCTCGGTCGATCGGGATGACCTGCCGGACGGCGGCGCGTCGCAATTCGTCAAGGTGATCGAGGCGCTGCGTCGCACGACGCCGAACACGACCATCGAAATCCTGACGCCGGATTTCCGCAACAAGCATGAGCGCGCGATCGAGATGATCGTCGCCGCGCGGCCGGACGTCTATAATCATAATCTCGAGACGGTCCCGCGCCTCTATCCCACCATCCGCCCCGGCGCGCGCTATTATGCGTCGCTGCGCCTGCTGGAGACGGTGAAGAAGCTCGATCCGTCGATCTTCACCAAGTCCGGCATCATGCTGGGCCTGGGCGAGGAACGGCTGGAAGTGCATCAGGTGATGGACGACATGCGTTCGGCCGACATCGACTTCCTGACCATGGGCCAGTATCTCCAGCCCACGCCCAAGCACGCAAAGGTGATGGAATTCGTCACCCCCGCCGCGTTCAACGCCTATGCCGCCATAGCGCGGGCCAAGGGATTCCTGCAGGTCGCGGCCAGCCCGCTCACCCGTTCGAGCTATCATGCCGGCAAGGATTTCGCGGAGATGAAGGCGGCGCGCGAGGCGCAGCTGGCGAGGGCGGCGGCGAAGGTCTGATCCGGCGTGCCCAAGCATAACGAGACGCGGCAATTGCCTTATTCGCCCGAGCAGATGTTCGATCTGGTGGCGAATGTAGCAGCTTATCCCGAATTCCTGCCCTGGGTCAGTGCGATCCGCATCCGATCGAACAGCGACACCGAAATGGTCGCGGACATGATCGTGGGGTTCAAGGGCATTCGGGAGACCTTCACCTCCCGCGTGGTGAAGCAGCGTCCGACCCATGTCCGCGTCGATTATGTCGACGGACCACTCAAGCACCTTCACAATGAATGGGGCTTTCGCGACGACGGGCAGGGCGGGGTACTGGTCGATTTCGAGGTCGAGTTCGAATTCAAGAACCGCATCTTCGAAATGCTGGCCGGCCAGTTTTTCGACAAGGCGCTGCGCAAGATGATCGGTGCGTTCGAAGAGCGCGCCGCGCGGCTTTATGGCCCGTCGGGCAGCAGCAGTTCCAGCGCGCACAGCGCCGCCTGAAGGCGAACGCCGCCGCGGCCGTTATTTTCGAAATGGCGCATGTCGGCTACGACCTTGTCGGGCGACGCCCCGCGATCGGCGCGGGCAAACACGACGGTGCCCACCGGCTTCTGCTCGCTGCCGCCGCCTGGTCCCGCAATGCCGGTGATCGCGACCGAAACATGCGCATGGCTTTTCTTCAAGGCACCCTGCGCCATCGCCCAGGCGGTCGCGATGGACACCGCCCCGAACGTCTCCAGAACGTCATGAGATACTTTGAGAAGTTCTGCCTTCATGTCGTTGGAATAGGTAATGAAACCCGCTTCGAAGACGTCGGATGATCCCGCAATCTCCGTCAGCGCCGCAGACACGAGTCCCCCGGTGCAGCTTTCCGCGACGGCGACGGTTCGTCCGGCGCGGCGGTTGGCGATGATGACCTTCTCGGCAAGTTCGACCAGCTGGGCCGGTAATATAGTGTCAGGCATGGTGTCAGGGTAGCGCGGGAAGGGAGAGGGTGGCAACCGCCTGCGCGGCGATGCCTTCCCGGCGTCCGGCAAAGCCGAGTCGCTCGGTGGTGGTCGCCTTCACGCTCACCCGGTCTGTGGGCAGCGACAGGATGCCGGCGATTCGAGCCTGCATGGCCTCCCGATGCGGTCCGATCTTGGGCGCTTCGCAGATGATGGTCAGGTCCACATGCTCGATGACGCCGGCCCGCGCGGCCACGCGGTCGCGGGCATAGGCCAGGAACTTGTCGGACGATGCCCCGCGCCATTGCGGGTCGGACGGCGGAAAATGGCTGCCGATGTCGCCGTCCGCCAGCGCGCCGAGGATCGCGTCGACGATGGCGTGGAGCGCGACGTCCGCATCGCTGTGGCCCGACAAGCCCCGATCGTGCGGCACCAATATGCCGCCCAGCCATAGCTGCTCGTCCGGCGCAAGGCGATGGACGTCATAGCCCATGCCGACCCTGGTCGATCGCGGCAGCATCGCCTCGGCGCGCGAAAAGTCTTCGGGAAAGGTCAATTTCGCCAATCTTTCATCGCCTTGCACCAATATGACGTCATGGCCGCTCCGCCGCAGGATTTGCGCGTCGTCCGTCGCTTCTTCGGCGTCGTTCCATGCACGGTGCGCATCCAATATGGCGGCGAAGCGGAAGGCCTGCGGCGTCTGCACCCGATGCAGCTCGGCGCGATCGACCGTACCGCCCATCGCGCCATCGCTGCCGCGGACCAGCGTGTCGGCAACCGGCAGCACAGGAATTGCGCCCGCCGCTTCATCCAACGCCGTCAAAAGGCGACCCACGACCTCGCGGGGCAGGAAGGGGCGCGCGGCATCATGGATCAGGACGATGTCGGCGCCGCCGCTCTGCGCGATTGCCTCAAGCCCCGCGCGGACGGACCCCCGCCGGCTGTCGGCTCCCATTGTGAAGGACGCGATTTGCCGCTCGCTCAGCAGCCGCCGGACTTCCCCTTCCTGATCCGCGCCGACCACCAGGTGAATGGCATCGACCAGTGCCGCGAGCCTTTCGACCGCGTGGACGATGACTGGCTTGCCGGCGACGATCCTGAATTGCTTGGGCGTTTCACCGCCCGCGCGGCGGCCTTGCCCCGCTGCGACGATCAGGGCGACGGTGCGGGGCCTGTCAGACGTCATGCCGGCCGCATAGCCCAGCGCGCTTGCAGCCGCCAGTCCTTCGCTTGCCGAGTTCCCCCTTTTCCGCTAAAGGCTGCCTGTTTTTTAGGCAGATACTGTTTTCAAGATGCGCAAACTCTCCCCCATCTCCATCGGTCCAGTGACCATCGACGTGCCGGTGGTGCTCGCTCCCATGACCGGCGTCACGGATATGCCGTTCCGCACGCTGGTCCGCCGCTACGGTTCGGGACTCAATGTCACCGAGATGATCGCGAGCGCCGCCATGATCCGGGAAACGCGCCAGTCGTTGCAGAAGGCCGCCTGGCATCCGCTGGAAGAACCGGTGTCGATGCAACTCGCCGGCTGTTCCCCCACGGAGATGGCGGAAGCGGCGAAGCTGAACGCCGATCGTGGTGCGGCGATCATCGACATCAATATGGGTTGTCCGGTCAAGAAGGTGGTGAATGGCGACGCGGGCAGCGCGCTGATGCGCGACCTGCCGCTCGCCGCCTCGCTGATCAAGGCCACGGTGGAGGCGGTGGACGTGCCCGTCACCGTGAAGATGCGCATGGGCTGGGACCATAGCAGCCTCAACGCACCCGAACTGGCCCATATTGCCGAGGATCTGGGCGCAAAGCTCATCACCGTGCATGGCCGCACCCGATGCCAGATGTACAAGGGGTCGGCGGATTGGGCGTTCGTGCGCAAGGTCAAGGACGCGGTAAAGCTGCCCGTCATCGTCAATGGCGACATCTGCTCGGTCGAGGACGCCGACATGGCGCTGGAGCAGAGCGGCGCGGACGGCGTGATGATCGGGCGTGGTGCCTATGGGCGCCCCTGGCTGATCGGCCAGGTGATGGCGTGCCTGACGGACGGAACGCGCATTCCCGACCCGTCTCTGGCCGAACAATATCGTGTGATCGTAGAGCATTATCATGCGATGCTCGATCATTATGACAGTCATACGGGCGTCAATATGGCGCGCAAGCATATCGGCTGGTATACCAAGGGCCTGACCGGATCGGCGGAATTCCGCAACGCGGTCAACCAGGAACCGGAGGCGGAGCGCGTGCTGGACATGCTCGCCCGCTTCTACGAACCGCTGATCGCCGCCGGCGTCGACCCGGCGGATATGCGCAAGGCGGCATGACCGACATATTGGCGTCCGTCTCTCGCCTGCGGGTGCAGCAGGACGGGCCGTCGCTCGCGGAACAGATGACGGCGCTGCCGGTCGCCACGCTGGTCGTGAAGCCGGACAACAGCATCGCCGACGCCAATGTC
>JACESO010000039.1 GCA_013911745.1 Sphingobium sp.
TTTCAACGATGCGCGCAAGCTGCATCGCCATGCCCGAATAAGGCATCTGGTCCTGTCGCGACCGTCGGCGGCGTCTCGTGCTGCCCGGATCCCGGCGATCGCCCTTTCTTCGTCCTGTTGGCCAGGCGGCGGGGCCTCAAGCCGTCGCCGGGCGACTCATGTCATGGAAGTGTCATATCATGTTGGGCAGGCGCGCAGAAGTTGTCTTGTGCGATGCAGCATCTGTGCCTGTGCGCTGTTCGCAGGTTTCTGCCCGTGACGCTGAAGCAGGCGTGGCGCGAGAGCACCGCTTATGCCCGGCTGCGCGGTATCGATCGCGCCGGGATCATGTGGGAGTGGTTGCGTCGCGATCCTGACTACATCGCCTGGCATGCCCGAGCGAGCAGCGTTACCCGCGGCAGCCCGGATCCGCGCGCGTGGGGGCTGCACTTTCGCTGAAGATCCGGCCCGGTCGGCACCCGAGGCGCGGATCATCTGGCATGCCGATCTCGATCCCGGAACGCTGCACGTTGAAGCGATCTCCACCGATCGCGTCGATCCCGATGGCCTCGATCTGGAAGGAGTTGCCGCCTGGCTGACCGTCGTCACCGATCCGGACGGCTATGACCATGCCGTCCTCTCGGACGGTCGCCACCATATCCGGCTCGATGTGGCGCAAGGCCGGCTGGCAGGCGAGACGAGGGTTCATCTGCACTATCGGTTACATGGCATCGGGAGCGCCGAGGCGTCCTTCCTGCCGCTGCGCCGCCTCCTCCATCTCCAGCACCATCGCCGCTTCGCCCGCTCACTGTACCCGCGAGACCCCTGGATCGAACGCGGTATCCAGTTGCTGCGCGTCCATGACGCGCGGGTCGACGGCGCGACCCAGCGCGAAATCGGGGCCGTTTTATTTGGCGAGGCGCGCGTGGCCGAGGACTGGAACGACCGATCCGACTCGCTGCGTTCGCGCGTCCGCCGGCTGGTGCGCGAGGCAAGAACCCTGGCGTTGGGCGGGTATCGCGACCTGATGCGGCGGCAAGCACGATTGCCGTCCAAGCCGCAATCTCATGCTGAACGCTCGCGCAGCGATCCGGCCTGATCCTCGGCGCCTCGCGCCTGACGGCGCGACCGCTCTCCATGGCTCGGCGACGGCGTCGCCTTCACCACCGAGCCTCGGCGGCGCCGGGTCTCGGCCTGGCGGTGACGATCGCTGGCGCGACCATCACGACCGACAGTGCGGTGAACAACGTCAGGTCATGCTGCGCGGCGGACGGAAGCGTGCGGTCGACGGATTTTAGTCGGTAACGAGTGGGTTCTTCGCCCGCCAACACTGAAACATGTGTGCAAGATCGGCCACGATGCCAACCTCGCGTTGCGCGATGTCGATGCTCCGCAGATGCAGGCGATCCGTAGTGCCGTGGATCAGGTAATCCGTGGCGAACGAACCCGATCCAAGACCAGGATGGTGCGGATAGAGGAGAAGAAGATCGGGGCAGGCATAGAGCTGCCCATAGGCCATCATCTGATAGACATCGGTCTGACTGACCCCATGTTTGGCATCCTCGATCGCCGGCGACAGGCGCTTCCATTTCGTATCGACGATCGCGACCGGCGCGCTGCTTTGGCGGTCCCGAACGATGATATCAGGCCGAGTCTGAAAGCGCCGGCGCCCCTGGCCTCCCTCTTCAATCAGGCAAAACAGCCGGCCGCCCTGCGTTTCGACGCTTAGTCCGACAGGGCGCAGGCTCCTCCGCATGAGGGCGGCGATATAGGCCTCGAACAGATCGTTCATCGGAAACAGAAGTGTGATCCCTTGTTCGGCCGACGGATCATGATGGGTGGCCTGCCAGTCGCGCTCCAGGAACAGGCGGGCGAGGCCGAACAGCGCCTCCCAGCGCCGATTGGTCCGATCGAGCCGCACCGCCTGCCAAGGCAAAGCGGCGACGCTCACATCAGCGATGTCGGCGAGCACGAATCGCAATTCGTCGAGCTTGCGCACAGTCTCGGCGACGCGGGCATGGCGGCGAAGGGCCAACACGCATGCTTTCATGATCTGCAGCAGCGGAGTGTCGCTCGACAACGCGTCGAAACGGCAGGCGAGCCGGTCGGGCCGCACGGCATGCGCGGTGAACTGCCGCACCACGTTGAGCCGACCGCGAAGCGCGGGAAGATCATCTTCGTGCTGGAGGCAGGCCCTCGGAAGACCCCGCCGCGCCTCCGTCAGGAGCTTGTCCGCGAACAGGCTGATCAGAATGTCGAGAAGCCCCTTCGACTGCCTCGCCATCGCGGACGCAGCACCGTCGCCGATGTCGAGGCCCAAGGCCACGTCGAGCATCCGCACCAGCCGTTCACGAACGGTCCGTCGCCCCTCGGACGACGCGATGTCGAGCTGATCGATCTTGGGAAAGATCTCGAGACTGCAGCCGGGCGCCGCGATCACGCCAACCATCTGGCCGGCCGTCAGGTGCCGGAAATGATCCCGCAATATGGTGGTGCCTTCGTCGCCACCGAGGGAATGGGCGCGCGCCGCAGCGATCAGGGCATTGGCCTGTGGCCGGGTAAAGCCTCCTTCGCCCGGTCGATCAAGGACCGCGATGCGCCCCCACTCGCTGACGGCCAGATGGCTCATTCGGTCGAGACGCCGGCGCTGCTGCCCCCGCTCAGCCGTTCGAAGGCGTCCGCCGAAAAAGGCTCGCGGACGAACCAGCTATCGCGGTCGTCGCCGTCGAAGCCTGGTGGTGGGGCGATCTTGCGCGATCCGATGAAGCCGTCGCCAAGGACAGCCCGGATGCGCCCCCAATCTTCGAAGAAATATTCCTGGAGAAGGGGAATGACCTTGTCGCGCATGACGCGGTCTATCGCTTCGCGATTCTCACACCCCATGAAGAAGGCATGGCCGATGCGATGTTCGCGGTCGATCAGATACTCGATCCGATCGTTGATGGAGCTGAGTGCTACCCGCAGGTCGATCCCGTCGATGGTGCCAAGCAGGTCGATGCGCGGCGCCATCTCCCGGAAGGTGAACCGGCGCCTGAGCGCGGTGTCGAGCAGCGCGATCGAGCGATCCGCGGTGTTCATCGTGCCGACAATATGGAGATTGGCGGGGACGCCAAAATCGCGCTTCTTCGAATAGGGCAAGGTAAGGCTCAGCGCGTTGGCCATGCCGAGACGCTTGTCGGGTTCGATCAGCGTAATGAGCTCGCCGAAGACCTTGGAGATATTCGCGCGATTGATCTCGTCGATGATGAGCACGAACTGTTCCGGCTCGCTGCCGACCGCTTCGGCCGGAGCGGCTTCCCCGTCACCGGCGATCAAGCGGGCCAGCGCTGGCAGGTTCACCCGCTTCGTGGCGATCGGGTAGAGCGTGCGCATGGTGAAGTTGCCATCGACGATCGTGTCGAGCGGCAGGGGTTCCTCGAGCGTGAGCAACCAGCGCACATCGCGGCGGTGCGCGTAGAAGCCCTCGGCCTCGGGGACATATCGATAGTCGCCAGTGACCTCGGCGATCGCCCGGAATGCGGTGTTGCCGTAGGGAACGATGACGATGTCGCCGATCTTCATCTCGGCGCGGAACGGCCAGGTCTGTGTCCAGTTGCTCGGAGTCGGGTCGTCTGGATTCTTGTCCAGCCACTCGGCTTTGATGGCGTCGAAGGTCGAAAAGCGCTCGGCGCTCCAATCGATCGACCCGCCCCAGCCAAGCGCGATATATCGGTTCGCCAGCGCCGCGTCGTAAACTTCGTCTTCGCTGCCGATCGCGCCTTGGCCCATCTTCCAGAAGCGCCGGCCCGAAAAGTCGAAGCCGGCCGCGCTCGCTGCCGGCACGGGCCGGGTCCGGGCCTGGTCGGCGAGGGCACAGATCTCGCGGAAGATCCCCGGCCGTGCCTCAAGGTGGAAGCCGGCCGAATTGCCCTCGCCATCGCCTGTCTCCGGCCGCAAGCCCTCGACGAAGCTCTCATAATCATAATTCTGGTGGAAGGTGACGAAGGCGATCCGCTTTTCCGCCTCGAGTTCACGATAGCGGTCGAGCAGCGCCTGACGGCCTTCGCGGGACTCGTCGAACGCCACCGTGCCGTCACACAGCAAAACAGCCTCATAGGCGGTGCGGTAGGTCTTGCCGGTGCCCGGAGGGCCGTAGAGGATCAGGTTGGTCGGCGATTGCTTATGCCTGGGCACGCTCTCGGTCTCCATCGCCAGCGAGTAGGTCAGTTTGCGCGTCGTGCTCTGTTTCGGCCCTTCGGCTGCCGGCGCAGGCACGTTCGCGAGTTGCAGGAACAATCGGCCTTCGAGCGCCTGGCAGATGTTCGGCCAGGCCATGTGAAGGCCCATCTCGTTATTCAGGGCGCCGATGGTGATGGTGACGGTCGCATCGCCCCGGAGGCGGGCCGGCTTGATATATTTTTCCAGGACGTAGCGGCGGATTTCGTCGGCCTGGCTTTCGCCGCCATCGTCTTCGTCCAAAACGCCTGCGACCGAATAATTGGGATCACGGCCTTCTCGGAAATAGCCATATTGTCGCAGGCCGGCGATCATGTTGCCGAGCTGGCCCTTGGGATCCTCGGCCTGGGGGACGACCGCGCGCACGATCGCCATGTCGGGGTCCGGATCGCTTGCCAGCGCCGTCAACTGCGCCAGCAAATCGTCCCATTTCCCATCGTCGAAGACCTCGTCGAGCGTGGACTGGGAATAGCCCAGACCATGCAATCCGCGCTCGGCTCGCTGATTGCGGCGCACCCGCGTATCCATGGCCTTCTTGGTCAACGGCTCGCCTTTCCAGAGCCGTTTGCTCAGCCAATCCCTGAACTCCTGATCTTTCATCGAACCCCCGGCAACGATAGCACCTCGATACTACTATCGCTGGGCGGCCCTTTACTCGACAGGATTCGCATACGTCGAACGGCCGGCATCGACATCGGCGAGTAACTGGCCGAGATGCATGGGGCTCTCACAAAGGCGGTAGCCGATTTCATCGGGACCGGCGACCGCGTCTAGGTGGGTAAAGATCTTCTCGAGAAGTTCGCCTTCCGCACGGGCGCTCTGCCGGGCGGAGCCCGTCAACCCGATCCGTGATCGCAATTCTCGGGACGGTTCCGCGAATATCGACCACTCATCACGATCGAGCTTCACCCGGAAGAAGCGCGAATAGCACCAGTAGGAATATGCCCCGCGTGCGCCGCGGTGCGCGCAGAAGAACAGTCCGGGCCAGGCGTTGGCGTCTGCATCAGACCAGCCGATGAACAGATTTCCCTTCGGCCAAGTCGGCAGGCGGCTGATCTCTTCCTTCTTCAACTTCGGCTTGCGCCTCTTGCCCTCGACCGCCATCGCCTGTTCGGCCGCCTGCTCGACATCTTCGCGACCGGCCTCGCCCGTCGAAAAGACCACGCCGATCCCTCGATAGCCCTCCGGGTCGGCGGCTATCCTCCGCAGCAGGGTGTCGGGTGCAGCGAACGATGGCGTGCCCTTTGGGGCACCATGTCGCGGCCGCTTTGCCCAGGCGGCGCGCGCTGTCGCGATGGCTTCGGGATCGACCACCTCGGCTTTCCCCCAGATCGTGTCGAACCACTCCGTGCCTTTGCGGAACGCGGTCGTATCGGGCCGATGGAAGGTGCCGCACTCGATCAGCGCGGCCGGCTCGACAAAACCGATGCCGCGGTTCGAGGCATTGGCCGAGGTGATGACCATGCCAGCGCTCGAGAGGTACAATTTCGCGTGCAATCCCCTGAGATGCTTGAGGTCGGGATTATCGGGCGCCCCGAGCAGCACCAGTTCCTCCGGATTGGTGCCGCCCATCGAGAGGTCGCAGATGATCCGCGCCTTCGAAGCCCGCTTCTTGGAACCGAATAGTGCCTTGAGCGCGCCATCACCCCAGAACGCGACGGCGCATCTGACATCGTCACCCGCGACAACAGTCTGGACTGCGTCGCGCACCTGCTTGTGATCGAGAAACCGCGCCATTTTCCCTCCCATTGCCAGCCATGAAGTCCGCAAGTCGCGCACTACCCTGGCCAATATCGAACAGCGCAGGTCGGGGCCTCGCGCCTGTGCGCCACGGCAGCAGAGATGCTTGCACGCTCAGGCGAGACGTCTGCGCAATTCCGCTGCCTTTCGCTTCAGCCCGATTTTTGGATCGAGCGCGATCGCTTCCTCATAATCTGAAAGCGCGCTAGCGAGATTGCCTAGCGCTTCCTGACAAAGCCCACGTACCTTGAGCGCCAAGGGGCGCTCGGCGGGGGCGAACTCCGGTTCGGCGAGGATCGCATTGACGGATGCGATGATCTTGCCGCTCATCATCGGGGGGAGTGCCGATCCGCGCAGCAGATTGTGGAGGACATGCACATTGTCGCTGCGAGCCTGTGCATCGATCCAGCGATCCCGGTCGAGGAATTGGCCATCGATGGCATAGTCGTAGGCCTGGCCGTCGTGATAGCGGAGCCGGATTCTGCCCGCCTCTGGAAAAGCGTAGCTCTGCGCCCAGCCACTTTCCGGAACCCAGTCGGCAACTTCCCGACCCGACGCGAGATCGAAGATCGCGAGCAGCGATCCGTCGGGACCCGGCGCGTTGCAGGTCTGGCACACCGCCATGCCGCCATCATCGGCGATGCCATTATTGAGCAGGTTCGCCGTGAAGGAACGCTCCACGAGGAGCGTCCCATCCGCGCGATAGGCCCGGAACACCCCCTTGAGGCCGTCACCGACCAGCCAGTCGTTGATGACAAAACTGCCGTTGTCGGCGACTTGTCCGTCGTTCGGACGTTCGGCCCGGCCCTGCGCCGCCAGCCGGTCGCCCTCGAACAGATAGA
This sequence comes from Sphingobium sp., assembly GCA_013911745.1. Classification (GTDB taxonomy): domain Bacteria; phylum Pseudomonadota; class Alphaproteobacteria; order Sphingomonadales; family Sphingomonadaceae; genus Sphingobium; species Sphingobium olei. Next base: position 6,777 of record JACESO010000039.1, read on the forward strand.
AGCGCCCCGGCCCGCTACTGCGATGTCCGCCATGCGTGCCCGCGTCATTGCCGTCGCGCCAGGCGAGCAACCAGCGACCATCGGGTGAACGCCGATATTGTCCGAAGAAGTCGAGCGACGCGATCCGCACGAACCGATCGCCAGCCGCGCCGAAACTCAGCATCGGTTCGTCCATTCGGGTTGGCGTGCGTCGTGGTGCCGTCTGCGGAGAGCCGAGCAGGCGCTTGATGAAGTCGATCACGAACGTCACCTATTGTGGAAAGCAGGCGACGACACAGCGCCGGTCGCTACGCATGACACCGTCGATCCCATTGTCCAGATCCCACAGAATGACGCGACCGGAAGCGAGGCGAGCCGTCACCTCTCGCGCATGGAAATTGCGATTGATGCGCTTGGAGATCTGGACATGACGCAGGCTCGGCCCGCCCGCGAAGCTCGCCTGCCATCGCCGCTCAAGATCGTTGCGCTGGTCCGCGTCCGTTTCCTGCCGGTTATCGACACTGTCAGCGTCCAGGCTATGGCAGGTCACTGCGTCGATGCGGCGGGCCGCGCCGGCAAGCCGCTTCATGAATTCGATCAGATGCTGCCGGTTGTGCGACCGGGCGCAAGCATAGGGGTCCTTGACCAGCAGCTCAATGACATGGTCGTCGGCAATCGGCACCAGGAAGATCGCGAAATCACGCGGCTTGTTCGGCTCAAACACATAACGGCTTGGCGCCGCCAACGGTGCCGGAGCCGATCGCTCAGGCAGTGCAACGCTGAGCGTCGGGCGCCTCGGTGGCACGGTATCGGCGACCGGCGTAGCGGTTGGTGGCTGGGGAGGCTCATCCGCCTGCGCCTCTGCATCCGGCGATGGCGGCAAGTTCGCGGCTGGGCCGGTTTCGTCCTGCCCGCCCAGCACATCCTCGAACAGCGTGCTGGTATCGGCCTCGTCTTCGCCCGGGATGAGCAGCCCCCGGCTCAATTCCCGCTTGCGCGTCATCAGCGCGTCGAGCTTCAGGTCGAAGCTGGTCGGGCCGATCGCCGGATCCGGATGCAGCGATTGGGGCAGATAGACATGGACGTCGCGCGACTGCCCGATCCGGAATACGCGATCGGTCGCCTGATCCTCAACTGCCGGGTTCCACCAGCGCGAGAGATGAATGACATGATTTGCGGCGGTCAGGGTCAGCCCGACGCCGCCCGCCTTGGGCGAGAGGATCATCACGTCGAACCCGCTTGCGCGACGCTGGAACTGTTCAACAGCCGCCTGCCGCGCGTCGCCCGTCACGCCGCCATGGATGCGCGGCACGTCATGCCCCAGGCCGTAGCGGCGCCGGATTTCGGCGGCGAGCAACGCCTGCATCGCCAGACTTTCGCAGAAGATGAGCGCCTTCTCGCCCTTGGCCTTGATGGCGTCGAGCGTCTCGAAGGTCGATTGCAGCCGCGCGGACTCTTCGAAATAGCTGCCGGTCGCATCTTCGGGGGCGTAAGGGTGCAGCGACACGCCGCGCAGCATGTGCAGGATTTCCAGCATATGCCCGCGCTTGCCGGTCCCGCGGGCCGCCATCGCGCGTTGGATCACCCGTTCATAGGCTTCCGCCTGCGGGCGCGGCATCGCGAGCGGCAGCGGATGGATGTGCTTGGCCGGCAGGCCCGGCAGGCAGTCGTCCTTCATCCGCCGCAGCAGAAGCGCGGGCCGAGTGTCGCTCGCTTCGGTCAGCACCGCATTCAGCTCGCGCAGCTTGTCCGGATCGGACGCGGGGTGGCTGCTCTCGAACGCCTTGCTCGACCCGAGCAGCCCGGGATGGATTACGTCGAACACTGACCAGAGATCCTGAAGCCGGTTTTCGACCGGCGTTCCGGTCATCGCCAGCTGGAACCGCGCGTTCAGCGTCTTGCCCGCGCGGGTCATCTGGCTGGCCGGATTCTTGAGCTTCTGCGCCTCGTCATAGATGATCGCTGCGAAGGGCTGGCGGGCGAAACTCAGATGATAGTCCCGCATCGTCTCGAAGGTGGTGAGCACGACGCCGGCCTGGCTCCACGCATCGCCGTCGATCGCCGCCCGGCCGAGCTCGATATCGCGGCCGACCTCCTCGCGCGAGCGATTGAGGCCGGCGCCATAGGCGCTGACCACCGGGCCCAGCGCGTCTGGCGCCAGATGCTGTTCGATCTCGCGCTTCCAATTGGCGAGCAAGCCGGTTGGCGCAACGATCAACACGGGTTTCGGCGATGGCTGTTCTGCGCGTAGCCAGGCAAGGAACGCGAGGGCCTGGAAAGTCTTGCCCAGACCCATGTCGTCGGCGAGGAGCGCGCCCGGCATCCCGGCCCGCCAGCATGCCACCAGCCAGTTGAAGCCATCGACTTGATGTGGCTTGGGCGTGGTGACGAGCGCTTGCGGAAGTGCTGGCGGTGCGGCGGCGGGCGCCGCGACCGCCTTCGCGAGGGGCGCATAGGCGACGTCTTCGAGATTGTCGCGCACCTGCAGGAAATAGCGCTGCGTCGCGACCGGCGGCGGCTGCCCCGCGTTCTCGTCATCGTGCGCTGCCTTCACGATGGAAGCGAGATCGTTCAGCGCGGTGCGCGTCTGCTCGGTTGCGGGTATCTCGGCCTCGCCGATGGTGAAGGTCGATCGCTCCTCGCGAAGCGCATGCTCGACCGCCTCGACGGCGGGCGCGATCTCCTCCGGCTTGATCTCCACCATCCGATCGTCAGGCGGGTCGCCGATGCGCAAGCCAAACGCCTCGGGCAGCCAGCTGTTAGGCTTGGGCTTGATCCAGGGCAGTACCGGCTTTCGCCAGATATCGATGCCCGAAACGCGCTCGGAGAATTGCTGCGTCTCGACGAACAGTGTGCCGATCTCGGCGACATCGGCACCTTGCGCGCTGAGTGCTTCGGCAAGTCGACGCTGCGGGCTGCGCGCGAATTGTCGGCGCTGTTCGGCGGTCCCGCCCTGGGCGTCGCGGACGACTCGAAGCGCCCGCTGCAAGACCGGATCGAGAAACAGGATCGAGCCGCCATCAAGCAGATAGGCGCGCCGTGTCCCATCACCCTGGCGGAATCGACGGGCGAACAGCTGTTGTTGCACCGGAGGAAGCAGGCCATCAGCGGCCTCGTCAAGGATCGCCCCGTCCTCGGTCTCGCGCATCCGCTCCTTGCTGAAGAGGACCGGATCGAAATCGAAGCCTTGCGCCGAGGGCTTGAGATCAAGCGAGAAGCCCGCAGCGTAGCTGAGCCGAAGCCGTTCGATGAAGCCGTCGGGCTTGATCAGAGAACGGTCCTCGTCCCCGATCGCCTGGCGCAGCGCCGCAAGCGCCGCCTGGCGCTCGCTTTCGCCGGTTGCGGCGTTCAACCGCTCGACCAGCTGCAATGTGGTCCAGATCGGCTCGGCGATCCGCCACTCCTTGGCTTCGAAATGTGCGCGCGCACCGCTCTGCTTGACCCCGGCAGGCAGGCCGTTCGGCCGTGTCCAGCGCGTCTCGATGCGGAAATCGTCCTGATGGGCGACCCCGATCGATTGCAGGTTGAGGGCGAGACGTGCCACCGGCGGAAGACCAAGGCTTGTGGCTTCACCTTCGGTCAGCTGGGCAACCAGGCCAGGGTGAAGACACACGGCATTGTCCGAGGCTTCGGCCTGTGCCGAGCCATCGGGCGCATTGTTGCCATCGCCGATCGCCTGCAGCAACCGTGCGACCGCCGGACGCGCCGCGGTCGGAGCCTGTATTATCCAGTCGTAGACGGGGATCAGGGAGCGCGTCCCCTTGCCGAAGAAGCGTCCGCCTTCGACGCGGATCAGCTCGATCCGCTCGCGCCCATCCTCATGCCGCGCTTCGAAGCGCACGTCGGGACCACTCACCATCCTGCTCCATGCCTGGGGTGCTGCACGCCAGCGCTCTGATAGACCTGCCGCGCGAACTTCGGCTGCCAGCCATTGGGCGGATTGTGCGGGATCGCACGAAAGCCTTCGCCCGCCGCCATGGTTCGCAGCGCCGGCCCTTGATAGCGACGCTGGTAGAGACTTGGCGCCTTCTGGTCTGCTGCCCGCCAAAAACGACAACTGCCGTTATCGCTCCACTCGGCGATGCGAATGTCGCCGATCGAGAAGATCAATGCCGACTGAGCCGTCGTGGCACCACCGCCTTCGAGCGTCGCGTAGGCGATTGCCTGGTCATCCATGAACTTGCGCGCGAGCCGCTCTGCTTGCGAGCCGAACGCGAACCATGCGTCGGTGATGAACCCGGCGTCGAGGTAAGCCAGCCAGAAATCGGTGCGTTCCTTCCATTGGTCGCGCCGCTCGACCGTTTTCGCCACCACCGAGAAGAACTCCCGGACGGTCGCGCGTACCAGCCAGCCGCGCAGCACGGCGAAGGCAGCGTCGACCTGGGCGTCCGGGAACATGGCCAGCACATCACGCCGCAGCGCAGCCCAGCGTTGCGGCGCAAGCCGCGGATCGCCATTGCGCGCCACCAGAAGAGCGCTGACCAGCCGCTGATGCGCTTCAGTGCAGCTGCTCTGCGTCCAGGGCGCGAGCAGGGCATAGGCCAGCGCGGCGTTCAGTTCCTTCGTCGTCGGAAAACTCTCGGACAATGCGATCAGGCGGCGCCCGCTCAGCTGGGCGGCTTCGCCGCGGTGATCCGCCGCCGCTTCGCAGGCGGCGATCAGCGCCTCCTCGACAAAGCCGCCAGTCGCAAGATCGCCATCGAGACCCGCCTCACGAAGCAGTTGCGCCGGTCCGTCGGTACCAAGCAAAGCGCGTGACAGCCGCGAGGGTCCTTCATCGGGATCCCAGAGCGCCCATCTGTCGCCGCGCGCTCGCCATGGCCAGTCGTGCCGATTGGCGACCAGCGCGCTGGCATGCATCAGGTGATCGAAGCCGGGGTGGTCGAGCGGAAAATGACGGAGATAGGCGGCGATGATCGCACGATCGACACTTTTGCGTGACCGCGCGACGCCTTGGTCCAGCACCGGGGGGGCGGCTTCCTCGAGCGAATCCTCCGCCCACATGCCATCGAGCAGTCGCTTCAGATCCTTGGGCTTGAGCCGCTCGGGAGCAGCGGGATCAATCCGCGCCAAGAAGCGCGCCCATGCTTCCTTGACTCGCGCTTTGCCCGCCGGCTCGGCACCGATGCGCTGCTCGGCACGCTCGATTTCGAAGCGGTCGCCACGTCGCGGGAGGCTTTTCGCCGCCGATGCGCGTTCGCACGCGCGCTTGAGCGCGCTCATCGCGGCTCCTCCAGGATGCGGCTCATCGCAGCGCCTTCCGCGCTGCGCGGGGTAACCATCAGGAAGCGCAGATCGATCCGGCGGTTCTGCGCCTTGATCTGATCGAGCGTTCCCGCCGCGTCAGGCACGGGACGGCGCTCGCCATAGCCCGCGACGCCCAGGATCGGCACTGGCTGATGCCCTGACCTGTTGACCAGCTGCTCGAGCTCGGGATGCGCATCGGTGAGCTGGCGAAACGTGTTGGTCGCGCGGAGTGCCGACAGGTCCATATTGTCGCGAAGCACCCCGCCGCCCGAAAGCGGGTCACTGTCGGTATGGCCCTCGATGAAGATTGCATCGATCTTGTTTGCCGCGACCGGCTTGCCTCGGCATGGCGGTCCGCCCGGCAGTCGATCAGCATAGCAAGGGAGCACTGCCGCAAGCTCGTCCGCGACGATGCCCACCGCCTGACGCCCCTCAGGCTTGAGCGCGAATTGGCCGGTGTCGAAGAGGATACTGTTGGGCAGGCTGAGCACACCGGTCTCGGCATCGATCCGAACGGTCAGGTTGTACGGCTTCAGCCTCTTGTCGAGCCGCTCCTTGAGCGTCTCGAGGATCTCGCGGCGAGTCTGGCCGGCGCTGGTCAGCGTGTCGGTGGTTTGGCGGAACTGCAGTGCAAAATAGAGCAGCAAGATGATGAAGATGAACAACAGCCCCACCATCATGTCGGCCATCGACACGAAATAGCTTTCCTCTTCCTCTTCCGATCGGCTGCGCCGGACGCCACGGCTCTCCATCGCTTACTCCTGCGCCTGCATCTTGCCGAGCAGATCCTCGATCTGATCGGCAAGCTCGGTCAGCGGCTCGAGTGCCGCCGAGAGCTTGTCGACGGCGCCGGCCAAGGCGTTATCGATCCGGCCGACCTGCTCGTTGAGATGCGCGGCATGATCGCCCGACGCGTTCCTGATCTGGTCGAGCGCTGCCGCGAGCGCCGTGTCGACGGCTTCGAAGCGGTCTCGATAGCTCGTCCATGCACGATTTGCGGCTTCGCTGGTCTCACCGAGCTTTTCGGCAATGCTGGCAGCGGCGCGGTGCTGCTCGATTGCCGCATCGCTCTGCCGGGTCATGGCCTCCTGAACCCTGGCGACCGCCGTGCCGATCGCCTCGGTCGCGCTGCGGATCGGCGTGGCGGCGCCTTGGAGGTCATTGGCTGCGCGGTTCAACGTGCCCGCAACCCCCTCGGCGGCGCGGCCTGCCTCGACAAGCTTGCCAGCGTGCGATTCCGAGGCTTGCGCTGATCGTTCGATTCCGGCGGCGAGCGCTTCCATGCGTCCCGCCGTTGTCCGCAATGTTTCGACAAGTCCCCCGCTCGCCTCTTCGAAGCGTGCACCGAAGGAAGCGAACGCGCTGGCGATCGCCTTCGCGCTTTCTTCGCTGGCTTTAGCGACAGCCGCATCGACCGCCTCGCTCATGCCGATCGCGGCACGCCCGGTTGCGGCCTCAAGCGCATCGGCGGCGCGTCCGAGCACCTCGGCATTGCGGGTCGCAGCGGCGTCGGCGCCAGCCGTCAGCCGCCCACCAATATCGGCGATCTCGCCGCGCATTTGATCGAAGGCGGCTTGGATGCCCGTGGTCGCGCGGCTGAACTGCTCAACCGCCTCGCTGCTGGCGGTCTGCGCGGTCTCGGTCAGCCGCGCGCCGGTCGCATCGATGCGGGTGTGGAGCGCGTCGAACATCGCGGTCATCTTGTCCGAAGACGTCGCGAAATCGCGGGCGGCCTGGGCGATCTGGTCGTTCGCGGCTTGGCCCGATCCTTCGATCTGCTCATGGATCGTCGCCAGCCGCGTCGTCATGTCCGTGAGCGCGGCGCCGAGCTGCGCCATCTCGGCCCCGGCATTGCGGCTCAGAGCATCGCCCAGCTCCTTGCCGATCTGATTGAAGCTGCCGCTTTTGAAATCGTCGATGCTTGCCTGAATGCCCCCAAGCACCTGCACCATCGGCTCCATCTGGCGCTCCAGATTCTCGCCGATGGCGATCGCCAGTTCATGGCTGAAGCTCTTGAGCGCGGTCGTCTGCTCCTTGGTCTCGCGCAGCTGTTCGGCCGCGATCCGCTGCGGTGGCGAGAACAGGGTGCCGCGGTCGATCGCATCGACGATGCATTCAAGCTCGCGCTGGCTGGCGGCGTGCCAGCGCCGATCGAACACGCGCAGCAGGATAGACGCGAGGACGCCAGCGATCGACGTCCAGAACTTGACCGACGTGATCGTCAGCAAATTGATCAGTGCCGGCGTCATGTTCGCCGATCCATTGGCCGCGCTCAGCGCCGTTACTGTGGTCGTCAACGCCGCAACGATGCCGAGGAACGTGAAGGTGAGCCCGATCGCGACGAAGATGTTCGCCCACCAGGCGAGAATCCGCGTGTCATCGCCAAGATGGAGGAAATAGCCGTCCGCTCGCACGGTCGCGCGCATCGGAACTTCGGTTTCATCGAGGATCGTCTCGCGAAACTGGCTCCATGCCAGCCGGATCTCAGCAGCGCCTCGATCGCCTGCCACCATGGCTGCATCGATCTCGTAGAACCGCTCGGCGAAGACACGCTGCGCCGTGTCGTTGTCATCCGCTGCAAGTACGGGAGCCAGTATATCGACACGTTGCTTGAGCGCCATTTTCAGCGGTCGATGGAAACGGATATTGTTGCGGCCAATGATCAGCGCGCAGGACAGAAGTATTACCAGCGATATCCACAACGCCGCCGATGGATTCCCAAAGACGAGTACGACCAGCCCGTTGATCGGGTTGACATGCGATTCCATTGAGCCCCCAATTTTCGCTCGATGAATGACTGTGTATCGAGGCTACACCGTTCATGCACGTGAAATGCCAAGGGAAATTGCAAGGCGCCAGTTGTTCTTGTCGACCGAAGCTAGAGTGCAGTCACGCCGAGGCGGTCCACGGCGCTGTTATAACGCCGCCCGCGATAGCTCCGGCTCAGGATGTGGCGCGTTCAACTTTGGGCGGGCGCCTCGTTGCCGGAACAACGACGCTAACAGAGTGCGTAGCTGACCGGCCGGTTGAGTGTTGCGAATTGCAGGTTCCCGCGTGAGCGGAAGCTCCCGCCACTTTATCAGAACGACGTGTCTTGGTCGGGCGTGGGCCGCTAGCGGCTCGGGAAGGGAATAACCGTGGCGCTGTCCAGAAAGCAGGCCATACCTTCCTGCGCGACCGCCTGTCGGAATGCGTCCAGAGCGGCCGCGTCCGTAGCGAACTGATCATCCCACACCGTCGAAGTGCCACTGGAGTTGACCACTTCAAGCGACCAGTCGGGTTCGTCCTCGAGCCGGACGATATTGACCTCCACGGTGATACCGTCCTGTGTGACAGTGCCGGAAAGCCCGGAAACGACAAGATTGGGATCACGGTCGGCCATGGGCATAATCTATGGTGCCGAGGTGGTCGTGTAAATCGCGCTCTGTTGCTGGAAAGAGGGAGTGGTCTTCGAAGGCGCCTCGCGCCTGACGGCGCGACCGCGCTCTATGGCTCGGCGACGTCAAAGGCTTTCCGTCGTCTTCGCCACCAAGCCCGGATTTCACCGGGTCTCGTCCTGACGGTAACGATCGGCTGGCGCTGGCGGACGGGCGACGCCCGTCCTTGACGCGGTCGCCGCGCTGGTGCGCGGCGGCGCTGTCGGTGGCCTCTCCCGGTCAAGCGCGGGTGGGCGGCGCTCCCTGCTAGGCCCGCCCGCGTCGCCGGCAAGCCGGCCCTCGGCTGCGCTCGGGACCGGCTCCTCCACATTCGTTCCGGCCCTGCGCCACCCCATCGCTGGCGCGACGGGGACCCCGGCTTGGGTGCCGGCGCCGCTCGCGGCGGGCCTTTCCGGTCACATCTTGCCGCCCACCCCCGCTTTTCGGGGAGGCCATGGTGGTTTTCGGGCGGCTTGAGGAGGTAAACGATGCATGCATACACTGGCCATCGCGCGACCGGCAAGGGCCGCAAACCCCCAGGGAGCAAGGGGGGAAGCGCCGTGCCCGCCAAGGCGCGGACGCAAAGCAAAGGGGGCGATGCGAACCGCGCGAACCTCTATGACGAGGTGACGGCGCGGATCATCGGCGAGCTCGAGGCAGGCCGTTTCCCATGGGTTCAGCCATGGGGCCAGCCCGATGCGGACGGCGGCGCAATCGGCCCCGGCCTGCCGCGCAACGCGCTCACCGCCCGCCGCTATTCTGGCGTCAATGTGCTGATCCTGTGGGGCGCGGTGATCGAGCAGGGCTTTCCCTCGCAAGGCTGGTTGACCTTCAAACAGGCGCTTGAGGCGGGCGGCGCGGTCAGAAAGGGCGAGCGCGGCACCACCGTCGTCTATGCCGACCGCTTCACCCCCGAAACCGAGAAGGTTCGCGCCCGCAACGAGGGCGGCGAGGCCCGCGCCATCCCCTTTCTCAAGCGCTTCACCGTGTTCAATGTCGCGCAGTGCGAGGGATTGCGTCCCGGCCTCGCGCCTGAACCCGCCCCGTTGCCCGAACGCCAGATCGTGCCGGTCGCCGAGGAAGTGATCGCGGCGAGCGGCATCGATTTCCGCGTCGGCGGCAATCGCGCCTTCTATGTCCCCTCGCAGGATTATGTGCAGGTGCCGCCGCAACCGGCCTTCTTCGAGCAGATCAATTATTACCGGACCTGCCTGCACGAACTTTGTCACGGCAGCGGCCACAAGTCGCGGCTGAACCGCAACCTCGCGGGCAGCTTCGGATCAAAGGATTATGCCCGCGAAGAATTGATTGCCGAAATGGGTTCGGCGTTTCTCTGCGCCGCGCTCGGCATCGTCCCGACCGTCCGCCATGCCGATTATCTCGGCAGTTGGCTGGACGTGCTGCGCGAGGATAATCGCGCGATCTTCCGCGCGGCGAGCGCCGCCAGCAAGGCCGCGGATTGGCTGCTGGCCCGGCACGCCGCAGCCCAAGCCGAGAGTGTCCGACGCGATACCGGCGAACGGAGGGCTGCGGCATGATCCTGCTCACGCCCGGGCTTCAAGCCGCGCTGCGCGTGAACGCCGACCGCTCCGCCGGGAGCGATCATGATCCGGCGCCCGTGGTCAAATTCTTCAACCCGCTGGGCGCGGCGACATGGCTGGCGACCGAGCTTTATGACGACGGCGACACCCTGTTCGGGCTGGCCGACCTTGGGTTCGGTTGTCCCGAACTCGGCTGTTTCAGCCTGTCCGAACTGGCGAGCATCCGCCTGTCCTTCGGCCTCGGCATCGAGCGCGACATAGGCTTTTCGACGAGCGTCAGCCTGTCGGTCTGGGCCGACACCGCGCGCCGGGCCGGTTCGATCAGCCAAGCCCAATCGATCATCTGGCGCATCGAGGCCGCGCCGGTCCCCGAGATTCCGACCGATCCTAAGCAAGGGAACGACGGATGACGCGCGGCGCGTAACGCCGCTTTGTAAGCCGGTCCGCCCACCCGGAAAGAGCGACGGACCGGCACTCACAAGGAGTAGACCGATGAAACTCGATTTTATCCCGCTCGACAAGCTGGTCGTGAGCAAGGCCAATATGCGCTATGCGAAGAAGGCTCCCTATGTCTCCGACATCCTGCCAACCGTGCGGTCGCGCGGCGTCATCCAGCCGGTCATAGTGCGCCCGAACTGCGCGCCCGACGGCTATGAAATCGTCGCCGGACGCCGCCGCTTCCATGCCGCCAAGATCGTCGCCGAGGAGCGGCGCGCGACGGGCGACGCCGATCCCGATGCGGCCATGCTGCCCTGCGCCATTCTTGACGATGGCGACGACGCCGACGCCATCGAGGCGTCGATGATCGAGAACATGGCGCGGCTCGACCCCGACGAGGTGACGCAGTGGGAGAACTTCACCCGCCTCGTCCGCGAGGGCCGCAAGGTGGAGGACATCGCCGCGACCTTCGGCCTGCCCGACCTCACGGTCAGGCGGGTGCTGGCGCTCGGCAACCTGCTCCCCGCGATCCGCGACCTCTACCGCAAGGAAGAGATCGACGCGGCGACCGTGCGTCATCTGACAATGGCGTCCAAGAGCCAGCAGAAGGCATGGCTGGCGCTCGCTGACGATCCCGACAGCTATGTCCCGACCGGCCATCAATTGAAGGCGTGGCTGTTCGGCGGGCAGTCGATCCCGGCGCGCCATGCGCTGTTTGACATCGAGGCGAGCGGGCTTGCGACCGTCGCCGACCTGTTCGGCGAGGACCGCTATGTCGCCGATGCCGATGCCTTCTGGACCGCGCAGAACGAGGCAATCGAAACGAAACGCGCGGCCTATGTCGAAGAGGGTTGGGCCGACGCGATCATCGTGCCGCCGTCCGATCATTTCTCGACATGGGAATATGAGAAGGCGGGAAAGCGCAAGGGCGGGCGCGTCTATCTCGACGTGCGTAGCTCCGGCGAGGTGATCGTCCACGAAGGCTATGTCAGCCGCAAGGAGGCCGCGCGCCTCGCCAAGGCCGAAGCGAGCGGCGGGATCGGGGCCGGACAAAAGCCCGCCCGGCCCGAAGTGACGAGCACGATGCAGACCTATATCGACCTGCATCGCCATGCCGCCGTCCGCGCCGCCTTAACCGGCCATCCGGCCATCGCGCTACGGATGATGGTCGCCCATGCCATCGGCGGTTCGCACCTGTGGCGCGTCAGCCCCGAACCGCAGTCCACCCGCAATGAGGACATCCGCGACAGCCTCGACAACAGCAAGGCCGAGGCCGATTTCGACGAGCGCCGCCGCGCGGTGCTGGCGATGCTCGGCTTCTCGCCCGAGGAACCGACCGTGACCGGCGGAAACGGCGACGACTATGGCGTCGTCGGCATCTTCCAGCGGTTGCTAGACCTGCCCGATACGGTCGTCATGGAGGTGATCGCCATCGTCATGGGCGAAACCTTGGCGTCGGGCAGCGCCGCCGTCGAGGCGGTGGGCATCGAGATCGGCGTCGATATGGCGCGCTGCTGGCAGGCCGACGACGCCTTTTTCGAGCTGATCCGCGACCGCGAAGTGCTGACCCGGATCGTCGCCGAGGTGGCGGGCGAAACCGTTGCCAGCGCCAATGCCGGCGAAAAGACCAAGACCCTGAAACGTATCGTGCGCGATCATCTCGACGGCACCAACGGGCGCGACCGGCGCGAGAATTGGGTGCCGCGCTGGATGGCGTTCCCGCCCGCCGTATAGGCGGCGGCGTCGGCACCGTCGCGGCCCATGCCAAGGCGCAGGCCGCGCGCGAGATCGAGCGACGCAGCCCGAGCGACGACGACCCCGATCCGAGCGCGCCGGGTGCGGCGACGGTCCTGCCGGACCCTCACGACGAGGCCGGAGCCGACCGGCTCGCCGCCTGATCCCGTGCGGGCGGCAGGGTGCAAACCCCGTCGCCCGCCTCTTTCCAACCTCCGAAATTTCGGCCGCGTGGCCTCCGCCGTCCGGCGTCGGCCACGCGGGAAAGGAGACCATCATGGCCGACCGCGTATCCGCAAGCATCACCATCGGCGGCACCCTGTCGCGCTCCCTGCTGCCCGACCTCACCGCCCTGATCGAGGCCGAGGGTCTATCGACCGAATGGGACGGCGAACCGTTCACGCCCGCGCAGTTCCCCGACAACGCGCCGCTCGAACTCATGGCGCACGAAGTGGCCTGGGGCCGCTTCGAGGCCCTCGAACACTGGTGCGTCGAACATGGCCTGGCCTTCACCCGCTGGTCGGGCGCCTATCCGGGCCGATGGGGCGCCGAGCGCGCCGTGTTCACCGGCGCGGGCGAGGTGCAATGCTATGCCGCCGACGAGGACGACTATCTGCTGATCGGCCGCTGCACCGTCGAGCGTCTCGGCAGCTACGACGCGATCCTCGCCCACTTCGCGGCAGGCGATTTCGCCGTGCCGCCGCTGCGGCTGATGCCCTGAATATCGGTCGCGCCCCGGCCTGCTGGCGCGGGCCGGGGCGCGGTCCTTTCCTGTCTCAACGGCGTGCGCGCACCAGTCGGGCTTGCGCTGCCAGCGCGGCCACCAGCGCGCAGCGCCCGTCGCCACCAGTTCGGCCCCGACATCGCGACCGGCCAGCGTCACCCGCGCGACCGTGCGATTATAACTGCGCCCGACCCGCAGGATCGTGACGGTCCGGCCGTCGAGCAGCGCCCGGGCACGCACGGTCGCGGCCCGACCGAGGACAATTTCGGCCCTGCATCTGGCCTGTCCCGCCTGCGTCTCCGGCGCGTCGATCCCGGCGATCCGGGTGCGCTCGCCGCTCTCCATGCGGAAGGTGTCGCCGTCGATCACATAGCCGACGCGCCCCTGGTCGGACGGCGCGGCGGCGATCAGCAGGAGCGCGCCGCAGCTCATGGCCAAGCGGAGGATGACGGTCGACATCACGCTGGCCTCCATCGCCTTTCGCGCCGGACCCGAACCGCCGTCCCGTCATAATCCGCAGCGCAGGCGGAGATGCGGGTCGCGTCGCCATGCGTGCGCTGGACGGTCGATCCGATGGCGCGGTGGCGTGTCCGCACTGCCCTTGCCTGATCCCTCGCGCGGGATGCACCGGCGGCATGGTCGTCGCTGTCGCTGCCTTCCCCCCGCGCCGTTTCCGGCTCCTCGGGCGCATGACCTGGGACGGCCGCAGTCCCGCGAAACCATCGCCGCGCGGCTTATTTCCCCGCCCGCGCCCACCCCACGCGGCACGCCGCGCGGGACCCCGAGCTTGCGGGCTCCTCGCGCTCGCTGCGCTTCAAATAAGCCTTCGGCTCCGGTCCTCCGCTTCGCTCCGGCCTGCCGGTTCGCAGGCCTGCGTTGACCGTCCCTCCGGTCCGCCCATCGCCCGGAAACGGTTCGGGGCGACTTTTCAGGAGACGAACAATGCCAGCCATCGGTTATGTCACCCGCGACGGAAACGGCTTCAAGGGCCAGCTCAAGACGCTCTCGATCCGCACCGACATCGAGATCATTCCCAACACCCGCAAGTCCGGCGACACCCAGCCCGACTACCGGGTGTCGGCGGCCGGCGTCGAGGTCGGGGCCGGGTGGGTCCGACGCGGCGAAATGAGCGGCAAGGACTATGTGTCGCTGTCGCTCGCCGCCCCCGAATTTGGCCCGCGCCGGCTCTACGCCAATCTCGGCCGCGCTGCGGGCCAAGACGACGACGACGCCTTCGCGATCATCTGGAATCCCGCCGACTGAGCGAACCGCCCCGCGTCCCGCAAGGGCGCGGGGCATCGCCGCCGACCCGCCACAAGGAGGGTCGGAATCGCATGGGTCGATTTGCGACCCTGCCGAAGACGGCCGGATCGATCCAATCCGCGCTCATCAGCCGGCGCACGATGCGGCGGCGCGGATGGACTGGATTCATGGACGACACCGCCGAACGTGCGCAGGCTGCGCGCGAGGCCTGCCCCTTCCTCACCGCCAAGCAGGCGGCCTTTCATCTCGGCCTAGCCTATTCGACGCTGAAGCGCCTGCGCCAGACCGGCAAGGGTCCGAAATGCCGCCTGCATGGCCGCACCTGGCGCTATCATATCGACGATATCGAGGCCTGGTCGGCGGCGCGCGCACGCGGAGGCGACCATGTCTGAACCACCTCCCCGGGACCGCCCGCTGCCGCTGTTCGCCTGGTTCGAGGTCCGGCGGGCGGCCCATGTCCGCCGCCTGCGGCTGCGCCGTCGCGCCGCGCTGCTCGGCGTCGGCATCGCCTGCCTCGGCCTCACGATCGCATTGCCGCCGCTGCCCCGGCTGGTCTGGAATGCGAGCGCCAGCGCGCCCATCGGCCTCTATGCCGTATCGCCCGGCGCGGTGCTCAAACGCGGCGACATGGTGATTGCCTGGCCGCCGGTCGAAGCGCGGCAACTGGCCGCGAGCCGCCACTATCTGCCCAGCAATGTGCCGCTGGTGAAGCGCATCGCCGGCGTCGTTGGCGACACGATTTGCGCGATCGATCGGGTGGTGACGGTGAATGGCCGACCGGTTGCGGTGCGCCGTGCCTCCGATGCAGCGGGCCGCCCTCTCCCCGCATGGCAAGGCTGCATCCGGCTGGCCCCAGGCATGCTCTTCCTGCTCATGACCGAGACGCCGGACTCGTTCGACGGGCGCTATTTCGGACCGACGCTGGCACAGGATGCGATCGGCAAGGCGACACCGCTATGGGTCCGTTGAAACCGCTCGCGCTCGCTGTCGCGCTGCTGATCGCGCCCCCCGCCGCCGCCGATCCGCGGAGAACCGATCCGGTATCCCGCTGGCGGGCGGAGATCGCCGAGGCGTCCGCACGGTTCGCGGTGCCGGTGGCCTGGATCGAACGGGTGATGCGCGCCGAAAGCGGTGGTCATACCATGCTTGGCGGGCGACCGATCACATCCCACGCGGGCGCGATGGGCCTCATGCAATTGATGCCGGCGACCTGGGCGGCGATGCGGGCGGCGCACGGTCTGGGCGGTAATCCCCATGATCCCCGCGACAATATCCTCGCGGGAACCGCCTATCTGCGCGCGATGTATGACCGCTTCGGTTATCCCGGATTGTTCGGTGCCTATAATGCCGGTCCCGGTCGCTACGCCGCACATCTCGCCTCGGGCCGTGCATTGCCGGCCGAGACGCGCGCCTATCTCGCGCAGGTGACGGGTATGGCTCCAGGTCCGTCGCAATCTCCTCCGCAGCAGCCGCCACCGGCCTTGTTCCTCACGCTACGGACCAGTATGAAATCCAGCGACCCATCACCATCGCGCGCTCCGGAAGAGCCGCCAGATAGCCTGTTCGCGGTCCGCGCACCCCGTTGATCCGGCCTATGCGGCAGCGTTGAAGGGCGCCGGCTGCGAGGGCATTGCGACCAGCAGACGTTGGAGGGCTCGTCTCGGCAGGGCCCAGCATGACGGGCGGCGAAGCGGCTGTACAAGGCCGGCGGCTCCTCCAATTTTGCTGCGAGCCGGAGGCTGCTGCGCAGCCAAGTCTTTTGTTTTCAGCGCAACAAAATCGGTTCCTCCGCCGCCGCTGCGCGGCGCTTCCGGCTGCGCCTCCAGCGGCCCTGACAGCCGCTCCGCCACCCGTCTTCGGAGGTCTGTCCTCGATGATGGGGACTTCAAGCGAAGGAGGCGATCATGACCATGTTTCAACCCATCGGTGCGGCGTCGGACCGCGTTGTGGCAGCGCTCGTGGCCGGGCTCGAAATCGAGTTCGGACGGGGTGCGGGCGAGGCGCTTGCCGCACGGTTCCTGGAGGCCGAGGAGAGCGATTTCCTGTGGGATGCGCGCGTGTCGGAGCGGTGGCTCGGGGCGTATGAGAGCAACGACGAGGAGGATTTCGAACTCGATCGGGTGGCGATCGTCGGGCGGTTGGATGGCCGCTGGTTCGTCGCGGTGAGCATCGTCGATGGCGATGGGAACGCGCATGGATTGATGGGGCGGCGCAACTTCAGGAGCGAACGCCAGGCACGCAAAGCCTTTGCGGCGACGCATTGATCGAGGCATGGGAAACGCCGGGACACAGGTGCCGGACAGGCATCGTGTCCCGGCTCTTTTTTTGCCTCGGCTTGGGCGACATGGGGCGGGCGGCAGGATGGCGGAAATGGGCGACAGGAGCGGGTCAGACGGGAGGGCGGCGTAAGGCAAGATAAAGCTATGGCACTGTCGTTCCATAAGCCTTTGTCTGCACGTCGTTTTTCGAGGGTTTTCTCGGCACTGCTCTTTGGCGACCAGTGCCGTTGCGCGGCAGACTGGCGGAATTCCGCCAGTCTGCCGCGCAACGGCACTGCTGTCTCTTATACAC
>JACESO010000004.1 GCA_013911745.1 Sphingobium sp.
TCCACGCTGTAGATCCCCACACCTCCCTGACTTGGCAGAAAGGCTTCAAGGTGGACGACTTTTACGCCGCCCGCAGCGGGACTATCCCGCCGCTAGCGTGGTCGAATATTGCTCCGCCGTTCTCAGTTTATCGCGTTTTTGACGTATCGAGTGCATCTGATCCGCCGCGTTCTGACCTGCTTTAGAGCTCACGCCAACCACATGTCGAAGGGTACCAAGCTGCGAAAGCAGTTTCTGCTCAACCGAATCCCGCTCAACATCGGTAATCGCGGCGTGGTATTCCTCGAATGAGGAACGAATCGATAAATGTAAGGCTTGGGGCGCGACAAGGTTTCTTCCAAGAACGCCGATTCCCGTGATGAAGACAGGGCGGTTCCCTGATCGGAAACGGATGTCGTGGCTTCTCAGGCCGTGATCTTGGATGATGCGCCTAACTTGGACAAGTAACGCACTAGGTACGAACCTACCAGATATCGTAAGGTCATCGACCCAGACAGTGTAGTTCAACCCCCTATGCCTGCAAAGGCTCGCAATTTTGTCGAACATCGGACGATGGACCAGGCTGCACAAAACCGGCGTTAATGGGGAGCCAAACGAAACCTTTCCATCCACAGTCACTAGGTGAGCAAGAAGCCCCGCCACATCTTCTTCCATCCGCAGTTGAGCATGAAGCCACCTCTTCACCATTCCACCTGTAGTGGAAGGATAAAACTGCTTTAGGTCGAGCGTCAGATATTGATCCTGCCCAACGTGTGCCGCTGCGTTATCACGTTGCGACTTCCCCTTCCGGGGACTGAGCAAATAGTCTGGCTGCTTGACCTTGTTCAGGTGGAACTTAAGCCGCTCATGGACCGCCCGCAACCGGCCGGAAGGGTAGGCAAGGTTACGCAACTTCTTCTTTTTCCCAGTCTCTGTCTGCCGCCGAACAATGAATTGCTCTTTATAGTTGACCAGACGGCGCAGATCGTCACGTGTCTCACCGACGAGCGCCGCTAAATCGCGCTGGGTGGGACGTTGAGAAAGCGGTGACCGCGCAAGTTCGTATCGTTCGACTTGGTTCAGCCTCCGCTGTATCCTAGGCATCAGCCACCTCTCTGGGGGACAAACGTTCAAGCAACGCCAGGACCCTAGGTGCGACGATCAATTTTCCTTTGGTCTTAACTCCCTGAGCATCTAATTCCTCAGCGAAGAAGAGTAGTTGCGACATTTTTACGTTGAAACTTGAGCTATACTTTTCCAACAGCTCCATAGACACTTCTTTTGATCCACTCTCAATATCGGAAATCATAGACTGAGATATTTCCAACTCAGCCGCAATTTTTTTCTGAGAAAGGCCAAGATATAGACGCAGCAGTCGAAGCGCGTCATTAATCATGGGTCGCTTTACTTTTACCATGTTACGCTCCTTCCGGCTATTTCGAGGTCACCGCCTAATTCCGATCCGACAGCCAGACCCAGAACCGGACAGCATAGTAAACTGCCTGCCCACCACCGACCACCAGCTTCCAAAGCCAGCCCCGATTAGGACAGCGGTGCCGCCGCTGGTGACGATTCTTCCTGCTCATCTTTCATTCCCTTGTTTCCGCCGACAGGATTATCGGCGCCCGTAGAAACAAGAGTCAGTTCAGCGACGTTTGACCTCGAACATGCCGCACCCGGAGCCCGACGGGTGCGGCGCACGCCACGGTCCCGACCAGCCACGAGATTGATATCGGAAGCAATATGCCTCCTCAGGGCTCCAGGCCCCACACTTCGACGGGTACAGTAATGAGCAACCATCACATCATCGGTATGGACGATACGCAGAAGCTCGTCAATAAAATATCGCTTGAGGCGATAATTAATTTTTCCTTCCACCCGCTGTGAGCTCGATAATTGGGGATCACTCCCTGCCGTTGCTTGCCTTCACCACTCCCGACAGGGTCTCCAGGACCAACTGTCGCATGGCCTGGCCGTGCGGCGACAACGTTATCAGCTTCTCGCGATCATCCCCAGGATTGCCATGCTTATAAAGGAGCCGGAAGCCTTCTTTCCGATAACGGTTGCGGTCGGCCAAATCCATCAGGTGCCGTGACGCCGTGCTCATGCTTGCGCCCAATATCGTAGCGTATTCGTTGACCGGCTTTCCTTCGTCCAATGCGACCGTCAAATATGCCTGGATGAGCTGACTGGGGACGTTGCGCCCCATGATGGCGCGAAGGTGCTTGAGGGCCCGCGAGAAGCGTTCCAGTGCCTCGCGCTCTTCTGGCGACAGCATGTCCATGACATTCCCCTTTTCCGTATGTAATGCGCAAAGCTGCTGCGCAGCTCGTTTCGCGCTGCCCCGGTCAGACGGGGCTGAGTCCGATGGTAACTAGGATTGCGGCTGCGCAGCGCCCTCAGGGCTGGAGGTGCGACAGGTCCAAGCCTGGGTATGTCACCTTCTCCAAAGCCTCTTGAAGGTGTGCGATAGGGAACGCGCCGCCGTAGCTCGCTTCCGATCCGGCGATCTTACGGCCGCCAAGCGCTTGGCCTTCAGGGCGTCCGTGCAACCCTGCAACCCGAAGACGGTCCTCAAAGTTATGGCGGAAGCTGTGCATCCCCAGCTTGGTCCCCACGATCCCCTTGTCCCGCAAGTGCCGCGAGAACCGCTCGCCCAGCTTAGCCCCAGCTTGGAGGCGCGAATTCGCGGGCGCATCCGGAAACAGGAGGTCGGTCGCCTTCGCAGCTTTGCGCCTGTGCTCAACATACGAGGCGAAGCCAAAGCCGAGCAGCGCAGAGTGGACGGGAAGGTCCCTGCGGCTCTCCTTGTTCTTCAGCCCCCGGAGGTCATGTGGCCGGATGCGAAGCGCCAAGATGCCTTCCAGCTCCTCCACGTCCATGAGGCGCAATCCGGCAATCTCACCCAAGCGCATCCCGGAAAAGAGCGCGATGAGCGGTATCCAGAAGCGGCCGGGCCTTGCAGCCCCGTCCGGTTGCCGCTCAGCCCAAGGCGCAGCGGAGAATAGCTGTGTGAGCTGCGCTAGCGTGAATGATCCGCGCCGGTCCCGATCATCCACGGGGTCATCCATCGTCAAGCCGGTGAACGCGTTTTTGGCGGACCATTCCTCTTTAACGGCCCAATTATAAACGGCGGCAATCTGGACCATGTAGGCCTTGTTGACGGTGTTGGGCCCGATTGTTGGCAGGCCCTGTTTTGCGGCCTCCTCCACCGCTTCCGGGACAGTCAGGCCTTCGAGTGCCTTGATCTTCCCCAAATTGACCGGAAGTCGCTTTACGAGCTCGAACACTTCGCGAGCTGAGGCGCGGTCAATTCCATCAGCAGGCCGGTCTCCGATGGTATCGCGCAGCAGCCGCAGCACAGGCGCGACGGCCTTACGGCTGGACTCGCCCCACCCCTCCCACTTTGCTGCTTTGTAGGCGTCCAGCAAGGCAGAGACCGTCCTGGCGCGGCCTTTTGGATTGGCAGGCCTTTCGGGTCGCGGAGGTATTTGCACGACCATGCCAGCCAGCCGCGCTTCGGCAGCTTCGTGGTATTCCAATGCGGCATCATTTAAAGCCCAGATGAGACGCTTCCGCCCTTCCGTGTCGTCCGGGTCCGCATAGACGCCTTCGCTCTTTAACAGCGCATCGGCCGAGCGGCCCCAGCGTTCCTCCATGGCCTCAAAGTTGCTCTGCGTCCGCCATTCGCGAAACTCGGAAAGGAGCTCCTCCCAACCGGCTTTTGTTTTGCTCGTCCACTCCCCACCTCGCGCCCTGAGGTCCGCTTCGTCTTGGTTGTGCCAATCATGAAGGAATATCTTGGCCAAGGTCGCTACGACATCGGGCGATAGTGCGTCCCGTCGTCCGGCCGCCTCTTTCTCATGAAGCAAAAGAGCAGCCCGTGCCGCCTTAACTTCCTGCTGATACTGGCGCTTCGCATCTTCGTAAGCGCTGAAGGCATCCGGGGTTATGTAGGTCTTGGAGCCAAGTGGCACCTTGAGCTCGCGGGTTCCCGGCTTGGGTAAAAAGGGGCGTAGCTTCTCAGGATACCGGCGTCGATAAATCAGCCGCCCACTCGCTTCTTCACGCACCCAATCGAGCGTCTTGCCCATAAGGCCCCCTGTACCGGCTTGTGTACCATTTTCAGGAGGAGAACTGACGGATTTACGTGGTTTTCTAGGCATTTCAACCGCTTAGCGGAAGGTGGTGGACAGGGCTGGATTCGAACCAGCGTACGGGAAACCCGGGCAGATTTACAGTCTGCTGCCTTTAACCACTCGGCCACCTGTCCAGTGCCTGACGCGGGGAGAAGCGTGTCATTCCCGCGCTGGAGGCGGCTCAATGGCGAAAGGAGGCTTGCCTGTCAATGGGTGGATGTGAAAAGAGCCGATCCATGAAAAAGACGTATCGTTCCGCCAAGCCCAAGGGCAACCTCCCCCGCTTCTACGGCCGCCACGCCGTGACCGCGGCACTTGCAAATCCCAACCGCGTCGTGCGGAAAATCTGGGGTACGCGCGACGCCATCAACGCGCTGGAACTGCCGCCAGTGCTGCCGATCGTCTATGCCGATGTCGCCGATATGGGCCGTATGGTGCCGTCCGACGCACCGCACCAGGGCATCGTGGCGGAGGTGGAGCCGCTCGACGACGTCTGGCTGGGCGATGTGCTGGAGGAAGGGCAGGATGACAAGCGCCCGATCCTGGTGCTGGATCAGGTCACCGACCCGCATAATGTCGGCGCGATCCTGCGGTCGGCGGCGGCGTTCGACGCCTTGTGCATCGTCACGCAGGACCGGCACGCGCCGCCCGAATCGGGCGTGCTGGCGCGGGCGGCATCGGGCGCTCTGGAAATCGTGCCTTGGGTTCGGGTGGTGAACCTCGCCCGCGCGCTCGATGAAATAGCCGAGGCCGGCTATTGGCGCATCGGCCTAGATGGAGAGGCCGACACCAATCTGGGCGACGCCATCGGAGAATCCCGTGTCGCGCTGGTGCTGGGAGCAGAAGGCGAAGGACTACGCCACAACAGCATCGCGCATTGCGACATCATCGCGAAGCTGCCGATCAGCCCCCGCATGGAAAGCCTGAACGTTTCGAACGCCGCAGCCATCGCCCTCTACGCCGCCACCAACGGGTAGCGGCGCAGCGGTCGGCAGGTCAGTCTTCCGGCGCGATGGTGATGCGCAGTCCGTCCAGGGCGTCGGTCACCACGACCTGGCAGGACAGGCGGCTGCTGCTGTTGCGATGATCGCTGCTGTCGAGCAGGTCATTCTCATCGTCGCTCATCGGCGGAAGCGATGCCGCGAAATCCTCATCGACATAGACATGGCAAGTCGCGCAGGAACAGCAACCGCCGCACAGGGCAAGCAATTCGTCAAACCCATTGTCACGGATGACTTCCATGACCGACAGGCCCGCGTCCCCCTCGACAGCCTGTTCTTCCCCAGCACGGTTGACCACGATCAGTTTTGGCATTTATCCAGTCCCCTAGATTGTCCCCGCCGCTCTGGCGGAGCAGCATCCGGAAAGCAAGGGTCGAACAGAAAGCCATGGTGACGACCCCCGATGAGATGCGCGCCAGCCTTGATGCGATCGCCCAGCTCGAACCCGGCTTCGCCGCCGCGATCCAGAGGGTGGGATACCCGGAACCGCGCGTGCGGGAGCCGGGATATGAAACGCTGCTGCGCACGATCGTCGGCCAGCAGGTGAGTGTTGCGTCCGCCGCCGCCGTGTGGCGCAGGCTGGAAGCCGAACTGGGTAAGGGCTGCGCACCGGACGCATTGCTCGCGCGGGACCATGACCAACTCCGGGCGTGCGGCCTGTCCCGTCAGAAGCAAGGCTATGCCCGCAGCCTGGCGGAACTGGTCGTGTCCGGCGCGCTCGATCTGCATGCGCTGCCAAGCGATGACGAGGAAGCGATCGCGCAGCTGGTCCAGATCAAGGGGATCGGCCGCTGGTCCGCGGAAATCTACCTGCTTTTCGCGGAAGGTCGCCCCGACATCTGGCCCGCCGGCGATCTGGCGGTGCAGGTCGAGATTGGCCGCATCCTGGGCCTTGCCGACCGGCCGAGTGAAAAACTGACGCGGGAGTTGGCCGAACGCTGGCGACCGCATCGCGGCGCGGCGGCGATCATGGCCTGGCACCATTATAATATAGAGGTTCTTTGACATGGCCCTGCCCCATGCCCGTTACATCGTCCTGGAACATGAGGGCGTGTGGAAGATCAATCTGGACAATAAATATTATGGTCCCTTCGCCACGCAGGCAGAGGCGCTTGAAAGCGCGACCGGAACAGCGCAGGAGGCTGCGGACGCGGGCTACCCGGCCTCGGTTTTGCTCATGAAGAGCACGGATTTCGACACAGTGTGGACCAGCCTGTCACCGACTGCGGACGGATAGGGCCGGCCAGAAATTCTTTCATCAACGGAACTCAAGCCGCATTCGCGCATTTTACTCCGACTAAGCTCCGCGGATTTGGGAATGAGCAAGAAGGTTTTGATCGTCGAGGACGAGATTTTCGTCGCGCTGGAAATAGAACAGATCGTCGAAGATGCGGGCTTCACCGTTCAGGCCATTGCAGCGGATCGCGATGCCGCTCTCGCCGATGCGCATGATTGCGACATTGCGCTGGTGGATCTCAATTTGCGCGATGGTCCCACCGGACCCCAGATCGGAATGGAGCTGTCCGCCCGGCACGGCGTCCGGGTCATCTATGTAACCGCCAATCCCGCGCAAATCGGTGGAGCATCGGTGGCGGCACTGGGTGTCATCACCAAGCCTTTTCGTCCGCACAGCATCGCTGCCGCCCTGTTGCTGGCAGCTGAGGAAGAACCGGAGCTAAGCGAAGCCGATATCGCCGGTTTTACTCCGTTTCTGCCGCGCGGCTCATGGAGCGGATCGGAATCCAGAGGCTGAGCTGCAGTCCTTCGGGCCGCCACTCGCGCTTCAATCGCCCTCCCAATTGACGCTCCACGCTGAGCGTCATCAGCCGACTGCCAAAACCATCTGACTTAGCTGGCGTGACCGGCGGTCCACCTGCCTCACTCCAATCGATCCGCACATCCCTGCCCTCCGTACACACATGCAGGCTGACCTGACCTGAGGATGTCGACAACGCTCCGTATTTCGCGGCGTTGGTGGCAAGTTCGTGAAACAGCAGCGCGATCGGCGTTGCGGATCGATCGTCGATCAGGGGATCGTCGCCGGTCAACAGGATGCGGCTCGTCGCCTCATCGCGATACGGCGCGAAGATCTGACTTAGGACGCCACGCAGACGCCCTTGCCCCTGCCCGCTTTGCGGTGCCGATTCACTGCTGTGGGGACGCACGAAATCATGCGCCCGCCCCAGTGCAAGGATGCGGTCACGCAGGTCGTCGGCGACACCGCGTATTTCGGGATGCTGCCGCGCCGACAGGCCGATGAGGCCAACGATCACCGAAAAGATGTTCTTGATGCGATGCGACAGTTCGTGCGCGATCATTTCGCGCTCTTCCATCATCAGCTTCTGCTCGTGAATGTCCGTGCAGGTGCCGATCCAGCGCATGATTGCGCCACCGACATCGCGGATCGGCAAGGCGCGCCCGAGCGTCCACCGATATTCCCCGCTATGATGCCGCAGACGATATTCGATCTCATAAGGTTCGCCGGTAGCGAGGCTGTGTCGCCATTTGCCCCATGCGCGATCCTGGTCGTCCGGATGGAACATCCCGTTCCATGCTTCTCCGTCTGTCGATCCGACGGGTACGCCGGTATATTCGTACCAGCGTGCGTTGTAATAGTCGTGGAAGCCGTCGGGCAGCGTGGACCAAACCATCTGCGGCATGGTGTCTGCCAGCGTGCGGAACATGCGGTCGCCGTCTGCGATCGCTGCCGCGTCGAGCCGCTGCTTCAGGATGGTGTCCCGGTCGCGCCGCCGGCCTTCCAGCTCCACCATCACCTGACGCGCGAGCAGGGACAGCCCCTGCCATTGCAGCGCCGTCAGCCGCGCCCGGGGCTTGGTGTCGATGACGCACAGGGCGCCCAGCGGCTCGCCATCCGCTCCCGTCAGCGGCGCGCCGGCGTAGAAGCGAATGTGCGGCGGTCCGGTGACCAGCAGATTGTCGCGGAACCGATCGTCCTGCGTGGCGTCCGGCACTACGAAAATCTCGTCGCCCAGCATGGCGTGGGCGCAAAACGAGACGTCGCGCGGCGTTTCCTCCGCATCCAGGCCGCAGCGCGCGAGGAAACGCTGGCGCACATCCTCCACGATGCTGACCAACGCGATCGGCGCGTCACAGAGCTGCGCCGCAAAGGCGGTGATATCGTCCAGCGTGCGAAAGCCGCCTGCGTCAAGATCGTAAAGCGCCAGCAGCGCCGCCCGGTCCGTCGCCAGGCCCCGGCCTTCAGCCATCGCTGACGCGTTCGATGTCAGCGCCCACGGCCGACAGCTTTTCCTCCAGCCGCTCATAACCGCGGTCGAGATGATAGACGCGGTTGACCTGCGTCTCCCCTTCCGCCGCCAGGCCGGCGAGGATCAGGCTCATGGAAGCGCGCAAATCCGTCGCCATGACGGGCGCGCCCACCAGACCCTGCACCCCGCGCACCACCGCGGTCCGGCCGTTGACGGCAATGTCCGCGCCCATGCGCGCCAGCTCGGGAACATGCATGTAGCGGTTCTCGAAAATGGTCTCGGTCAGCACAGAAGCCCCGTCGGCCAAGGTCAGCATCGCCATGAACTGCGCCTGCATGTCGGTCGGGAATGCAGGAAAGGGCGCAGTCGAGAGCGAGAGCGGCTTGAGCTTGCCATCGGAGGCGACCCGAATGCCGTCCTTGTGCGTGTCGACCTGCACGCCGGCATCCCGCAATGCTGCAAGAATGGCGTGCATATCTTCGGCATTCGCGCCGATCAGGTCCAGCGATCCGCCAGTGATGGCAGCGGCGCAGGCGTAGCTGCCGGCTTCGATCCGGTCCGGCATGACGCGGTAGGTGGCGCCGTGCAGGCGGTCGCGCCCATGAACTATGAGCTTGTCGGAACCGATACCCTCGATGTCAGCACCCATGGCGACGAGGAGATTGCAAAGATCGACGATCTCCGGCTCGCGCGCGGCGTTTTCCAGGATGCAGGTGCCCTTCGCCAGCACAGCGGCCATCAGCGCGTTTTCGGTCGCGCCCACGGAAACGACCGGGAATGTATAGACGCCGCCCGGCAGGCCGCCGTCCGGCGCGCTGGCCCGGACATATCCGGCATTGATCTCGATGATCGCACCGAATGCTTCCAGCGCCTTCAAGTGCAGGTCGATCGGCCGGTTGCCGATCGCGCAGCCGCCCGGCAGCGAAACTCGCGCCTCGCCCGCACGCGCGAGCAGCGGCCCAAGCACCAGGATGGACGCGCGCATCTTCCGCACGATGTCATAGGGCGCTTCGGTCGAGGTGACGCGACCGGCGCGCATCGTCATCACCCGGCCGAAATCCTCCGGCCGCGCGCCTTCGATCATGGTCGATACGCCCAGTTGGTTGAGCAAATGTCCGAAGCTGTCGACATCGGCCAGGCGCGGCAGATTGCGAAGCGTCACGGGCTCGTCCGTCAGCAGCGCACAGGGCAGCAGCGTCAGGGCGGCGTTCTTTGCGCCGGAAATCGGAAGGCGGCCGGAAAGCGCTTTTCCGCCGCGAATATGTATGCGGTCCATCGATCAGGGTTCATAGCGTCTATGGCGCGCCGCGCAAGGCGAACCGGGCCTGAATATCGCCTCAGACCCTTTAGTCCGCCGCAGAGCGATGCCGGGCAACATAATTGCAAGCCGACGCCCAACATTGATCGAGTTTAGTGCAGATCGTGAAAATGCAGCCAAAAGGCGCTTGGGGCGTTTTGCCATCGTAACGACAATTGACGAAAGAAGGTGTTTTTGGTGGCAACGGGCTGTTTCGCGGAAAGGCTGGCAAAGCAGGTGCCGCTTTCCGATGCGGAAAAAGCTGCACTATCCCGGCTTGAGGAAAATCCCCGCAAGATCAAGCGCGGCGCGATGATCCAACGGGTCAACGAAACGGTGACCGAACTTTTCGTGCTGCGCGAAGGCCGGGTCATGAGTTTCGTCATCCTGCCTGATGGCAGTCGTCAGATCCTGCGCGTCTATTTTCCCGGCGACTTCATCGGGTCCGCCAGCACGATCTACAGCAAGGCGCCAGAATCCCTCGTCGCCCTGTCCGATGCGATCGTATGCCCGTTCGACAAGCACGCCTTGCGCCGCCTGCTGGAGGAACATCCCCGCGTCGCCGCGCTGCTGTTCCTACTGTCCAATACGGAACGCGTGTCGATGACGGACCGCCTTGCCGCGCTGGGCCGCACGTCCGCAAAGGCGCGGGTCGCCTCGTTCCTGCTCGACATGTTCGACCGGCTGCGCGTCACCGATGACAGCATCACCGACAGTTTCGACCTGAAGCTGACGCAGGAAGAGATCGGTGATTCGATCGGCCTGACATCCGTCCACGTCAACCGCATGATCCGGCAGATGGAGCAGGAAGGGCTGATCAGCCGGTCCAATGGCCGCATCACGCTCATCAACATGCGCCAATTGGAAGAGATCGGCCATTATACCAACCGGCACAAGGACATGGACCTGGACTGGCTGCCGGTCGGCTGAGCCACGGACGCGTTCCAGAAAGCTTCAGGCCAGCAGTTCGACATCCCAATAGAGCCAGTCATGCCAGCTATCGTGAAGATAGCCGGGCGGAAATCCGCGGCCATGCTCCTGCAACTGCCAGCTGGTAGGACGGATCGGCTGAACGTGCAGCTTCATTCCCGCTTCTCGCGGCGTGCGGCCGCCCTTCTTCAGGTTGCAGGGCGAGCAGGCCGTCGCCACATTCTCCCATGTGGTGCGTCCGCCGGCGCGCCGGGGAATCACATGGTCGAAGGTGAGGTCGTGCGTCGCACCGCAATATTGGCAGGCGAACTTGTCGCGCAGGAACAGGTTGAAGCGGGTGAAGGCGGGGTGTTCGGACGGCTTCACATATTGTTTGAGCGCGATGACCGAAGGGATCTTCATCTGCAGGCTGGGGCTGTGAACCTCGCGCTCATAGCTTGAGATGATGTCCACCCGCTCCAGGAACACCGCCTTGATCGCGGTCTGCCACGGCCAGAGGCTCAACGGATAATAGCTGAGAGGGGTATAGTCCGCATTGAGGACAAGCGCCGGACAATTTTCCGGATGTCGTATGAGGTCGGGATGGTACATAGAAACCTTCTTCCCCCTTGCCGACGCCGCTGATCGTCCAGCAACGTGACAAGCGCATGACAGCATTAACGAATATCCTCCGTCAAGGCCCTGTATGACTTCATCCGCCGCGCCACAGCATATGGTGACCCGGTTCGCGCCCAGCCCCACCGGACGCCTGCACGTCGGGCATGGATGGTCGGCGCTGCTGGCGCATGACATGGCGCGCGCAAACATGGGCACATTCTGCCTTCGCATCGAGGACATAGACGGAACCAGAAGCCGGCCGGAGCATGTCGAAGGAATCGTCGAAGACCTGAACTGGCTCGGCATTGGCTGGGATGGCGACATCATCTTCCAGTCGCAGCGGCTCGACCGGTACAACGCGGCGCTCGACAGGCTGCGGGAGGAAGACCTGCTCTATCCCTGTTTCTGCACCCGGGCGGACATACAGGCGAGCATGACCGCCCCGCATGGTCCGGAGGGACCGGTCTATCCCGGCGCCTGCCGAACGCTGGCCGACGCGCAACGAGTGCGGAGGATGGAGGCGGGAGAGCCACACGCCTGGCGGATCGATGTGGCGGCCGCGGCGGCGCGGGTTGGCACCTTGCATTGGAATGCGCTGCCCTTCCCCCTCGATGCCAAGGCGGAGCCGCAGCCCGTCCTTGCGGCCCCCTCTGTCCATGGCGACGTGGTGCTGGCGCGCAAGGACGCGCCCGCAAGCTACCATTTGTCCTGCACGCTGGACGACGCAGCCATCGCGGTCAGCCATGTGCTGCGCGGCGACGACCTGCGTGGGGCGACCGATATTCATCGCCTGCTTCAGGCGCTGCTCGGTCTGCCCTCCCCCGTCTATATTCATCATCCGCTGCTGGTCGGCGCGGATGGCCGTCGCCTCGCCAAGCGTGACGGGTCGATCGCGCTCGCGGAATTGCGAGAGTCCGGCGTGGATCCCGCCGCGCTGGCCGACGCCTTGCGGGCCGGTCGCTTTCCAGTTGGAATTCGACCCGCAAGCGCCTAGCTTTGGCCCCATGAACACGATCCTGGTCATTGCCCTGATCCTCGCCATGATCGCGACGCTGGTCGCGCTGATCCGGGGCATCGTCGCCTTCCTCCAAACGACGAAGGAGGATCTCAACCGGCCCGAAGGAAGCGGCCCCAGTCCGGCCCGGCTGAAACAGAACAAGATGATGATCAACCGCATCCTGTTCCAGGCGGTGGCGATCATCATCGTAGCCATATTATTGCTGGTGAAGGGTCATTAGGATCGCCGCTCCCCGATGGTGAAGCTCAACAAGATCTACACGCGAACGGGCGACGATGGCACCACCGGCCTCGTCGATGGATCGCGCCTGCCCAAGGACGCCCCCCGCATGCAGGCGGTGGGAGACGTGGACGAGGCGAACAGTGCCATCGGCCTTGCCATCGTCGCGATGGGACAAGGCCAGGAAGCCGAATGGCTGACCACCGTCCAGAACGATCTCTTCGACCTGGGGGCCGATCTTGCGACGCCTATAACGGACGGTGCCGACGCGCCTTGGGCCTTGCGCATTATCGAGAGTCAGGTGACGCGCCTCGAACGGCAGATCGATCAAATGAACGCCGATCTCGCTCCGCTCGACAGCTTCGTCCTGCCGGGAGGCTCCCCGGCTGCGGCGGCCGTGCACCTTGCCCGGGCCGTCACGCGCCGGGCGGAGCGGAGCGCGACCGCCGCCGCCAGGGAAGTGAAGCTCAACCGACAGGCGCTTGCCTATCTCAACCGCCTCTCCGATCTGCTGTTCGTCCTCGCCCGGCGGCTCAACGACCATGGGGCGCGCGACGTGAAGTGGATCCCCGGCGGATCACGATCGGCGACTTGAGAGCCTCGGCTGGACTCACCAAGGACACGCTCCGGCTGATAACAACATTTTAACCCCGTTTCTTCAGGCGACGTTTAACTCCCCTTCCCGATTGGAAAGCGGTCGTCATCGGGGGCTGCCGTGCAATTCTATCTCGCTACATCCTTCATCTTTCCGCGATCACTGCGGCTGCGGCTGTTCGCGCTCTGCTTCTTCGCCACCCATCTCCCCCTGATCGGCTATCTCCTCTGGGGCTTTTCGACCGGCCGCGTTGCCCTTGCGGAGTTCGTCCTGTTGACGCTCGCCACCGTAGCCGGCACCGGCGTCGCTCTAGTCGGTATCGGCGCGCTTCTGAACCCGATCCATGCACTTGCCGACGCGCTCCATGCGGACGACGCGCCGCCCTCCTCCCTTCCCGAGGTGGGCGACGTGATCCGCACGCTTTATGCTGGCGTCCATCGCGCGGCCAACGAGACCCGCAACCGGATCGATGGCCTGCATCAGGCCGCGCATGAAGATCCGCTCACCGGCGTGCTCAACCGCCGGGGCTTCCTGGCCGAACTGTCCGCCTTGCCGGCTAACCGGCGCAAGGGCTGCATCGCCGTTCTCGACATCGACTATTTCAAGCGGGTGAACGACCTGAAAGGACATGAGGAAGGCGATCGCGTCCTGACAGCCTTCGCCGCGCGTGTGGCGGCGCTCATGCGCCGGGCCGATCTCATTGCGCGATGGGGCGGCGAAGAGTTCGCCATCTTCTTCCAGGATTGCATTGAGGATGAGGCAAGCTGGTCGCTAGCGCGCGTCGCCACCCGAATGCGCGAGGATCCGATCGGCGCCATCCACGGGCGA
The DNA here is from genome assembly GCA_013911745.1 of Sphingobium sp. GTDB lineage: Bacteria > Pseudomonadota > Alphaproteobacteria > Sphingomonadales > Sphingomonadaceae > Sphingobium > Sphingobium olei. The sequence continues at coordinate 13,831 of JACESO010000004.1, forward strand.
CCCATCAGCTTTTCGGCCGGAGTCTGCCGCTGGACCGGTGGTCTCATCGACGAGGCGCTCGCGCGCGCGGACGAAGCTTTGTACGAAGCCAAGCAGGCGGGTCGCGACCGCATCTGCCGGGCGAGCCCCTTGTTGCTTCAGGCCTGACTTTCTTTTTCATCCTGCTACGATGCCCCAAGGAACAGGTTAGGAACCCCACGGCGCTTCATGCGCTTCTGACCTGTGAGAGAGCGGCGCAACCGTATCCGGGAAGGGCAGGCATGGCGAAAAGCTGGATGGACGCCCGTCAGGATGACCTGGAAGATCGCTATCGTGCCGTTCGCGGATTGACCGAAGCGCTGGTCGCTCCTGTGTCGGACGCGGATGCGACCGTCCAGTCGATGCCGGATGCATCACCCGCCAAATGGCATCTGGCGCATGTCAGCTGGTTCTTCGAAACCTTCGTGCTGCGCGATCATGTGGCCGGCTATCAAGCCTATGACGCGCGCTACGCCTATCTCTTCAACAGCTATTATGAAGCCGAAGGCGCAAGGCACGCCCGGCCTCTAAGGGGGATGCTGACCCGTCCTACCCTGGCCGATATGTGCGCCTATCGCGCGCATGTGGATGCAGCGCTGATAAAGGCGCTCGGCATGTTGCCGCAATCCGCCCGCGCCTTGGTGACGCTGGGCCTGCACCATGAGCAGCAGCATCAGGAACTGCTGCTGACCGACCTGCTTCACCTCTTTGCCATGAACCCGCTGGAACCCGCCCTCTTCGGCGGCCCCAGTGCCGCGCCGGTCGATCTTCCAGGGCCGCTGCACTGGATCGAAGGGCGCGAAGGACTGGTCGAGTTGGGTGATGACGGACGCACCGCGTTCGCCTTCGATTGCGAAGGCCCCCGTCACAAGGCCGTTCTTGCACCCCATGCCCTCGCGCACCGTCCCATAACCAATGGCGAATGGATCCTCTTCATGGAAGATGGCGGGTATCGCAATCCCGCGCACTGGCTGTCCGACGGGTGGGCGTGGGTCCAGGCAGAGGGGGTGCAGGCCCCACTCTACTGGAAGGCAAGCGACAAGGGCTGGACGCGGTTCGGGCTGGACGGTCGCCAGCCCGTGAACCCCGCCGCGCCGGTCACGCATATCAGCCTGTATGAGGCGGACGCCTATGCCAGCTGGGCGGGTGCCCGCCTGCCGACGGAAGCGGAATGGGAATGCGCGGCCGCCAACATCTCGCCCACCAGCGGCAATCAGTTGGATGGTCCGGGCTGCCCCCGTCCTCGCCCGGCAGGCGATACGACCAGCATGACCCAAATGTTCGGCGACGTGTGGGAGTGGACGGGCAGCGCCTATCGCCCCCATCCCGGCTTCCGGGCCGCCGCCGGAGCGGTTGGCGAATATAATGGCAAGTTCATGTCCGGCCAGTTCGTGCTGAAGGGCGGGAGCGCGGCCACCCCGCGCGGCCACATGCGCGCCAGCTACCGCAACTTCTTTTACCCCCATCAGCGCTGGCAGTTTACCGGGCTGCGGCTCGCGAAGGATCTTTGAGATGCTGTTGACCGATCAAGCCGCCGCTTTCGCCACCAGCATCGATCCGGCATTCCGCCAGGACATATTGGAGGGGCTGTCCCGCTCCCCGAAGGCGACCCCGCCCATCTGGTTCTACGATCGCAAGGGGTCCGAACTGTTCGAGCAGATCACCGACCTGCCCGAATATTATCCGACGCGAACCGAAACCGCCTTGCTGAAGGCCCATGGCTCCGACTTTGCAACCGCAATCGGCGAAGGCCGCGCGGTGGTGGAATTCGGCGCGGGCAGTGCGCGCAAGACTCCGCACCTCCTGCGCGCGATCGCCCCCGCCGCCTATGTGCCGATCGACATCAGCGGCGACTTCCTCCACGCCAGCAGCGCCGAACTCGCGAGCGCCTTTCCCGGCCTGCCCGTGCTGCCCGTCGTCGGCGATTTTAATGGGCCGCTCGACCTGCCCTCCGCCATCGAAGGCTTGCCGCGTCTTGGATTCTTTCCAGGTTCCACCATCGGCAATATGGAGCCTGACGCGGCAGTCGATCTGTTGCGGGCGATGCGCGCGCTGCTTGGACAGGACGCGACGCTGCTGATTGGCATGGACCGCATCAAGGACAGGGACAGGCTGATCGCCGCCTATGACGACGCGGCGGGCGTCACGGCGGCTTTCAACCTTAATCTGGTCGAGCGGATCAACCGGGAACTGGAAGGCGATCTTCCGGTCGATGGTTTTGCCCACAGAGCGATCTGGAACGACCGCAAAGCGCGAATAGAAATGCATCTGGAGGCGGTCCAACCGCTGCATTTCCATGTGGCGGGTCAATGTTTCCACATGCAAGCGGGCGAGACCATCCATACCGAGAGCAGCCACAAATATGGCACCCGCGACGCAAGGCTGCTGCTGAGCGCCGGCGGCTGGGAACCCGTCCAGGAATGGACCGACACCGAGGGGCTGTTCGCGCTGGTCCTGGCGACTGCGGCTTAAGCCGTCTTCACCAGCAGATCGCGCAGATCGGCAAGGCTCGGCAATATCGCAGCGCAGGCCAGTGCCAGTTCGTCGGTGGCGGGCAGCAGGTCAGGCACCATGACGGTTGCTATGCCGGCCGCGGTGGCGGACTGCACGCCGGCATGGCTGTCCTCCACCGCCACGACATGCTCGGGCTCGACGCCCAGCCTCGCTGCCGCGAGCAGGTAAGGCTCCGGGTGCGGTTTGGGATGCACCACATCGCTCCGGGTCACCACCACGTCGAAATACTGCGCGATGCCCGTTTTTCGCAGCCGATCCTGAGCGAAGGGCGCTTCGGTCGACGTAGCAAGCGCCATCGGTATTCCGCTGCGCGCCAGATGATCCAGCAACAGGTCGGCGCCGGGGCGCAACGGGATGCCGGCATCGACCGCAGCATCGAAAAGCGCGTCGCTGTCGGCATAGAAGCGTTCGAGTGGAAACTCCGGCCCCAGCCGATCCGCCAGCATCTGCCGGTTGGCGTCGCGATGGATGCCGACCATCGACAACAACAGCTCTTGCGGCATGGGCCAGCCAATAGCGTCCCCGGTGCGCGCAAAGGCATCGAGGTGAACCGCTTCCGTTTCCAGCAGCGTGCCGTCCATGTCAAAGATCACGGCGCGGATCGGATCGGGCAACCGGGAAAGGGGTTCGGCGACAGTCGAAAGGGGCAAAGTCATGCGGTTCATATGAGCGCTTCGCCCGGCATTACCATTGCAAACCGCGCGGCCATGATTGCGAATATGTTTTCACGCCAACAAGGATTGCCGCACCCTATCGCAGAGCGGCCACACAGCGTCGGCGAAGCGGCCTTGTCACTTCACAGGCTGAGCATCAGTCCGGCAAGCGCGGCGCTCATCAAATTGGCGAGGCTGCCGGCGACCAGCGCCTTCAATCCCAGCTTCGCGATCATCGGCCGTTGGTTGGGCGCGAGATTGCCGTTCACCGCCATCTGGATGGCGATCGAGCTGAAATTGGCGAAGCCGCACAGCGCGAAGGTGATGATGGCGATCGTGGCGGGCGACAATGCCCCCTGCGCCTGGCCCAGAGCGATATAGGCGACGAATTCGTTCAGCACGACTTTCGTGCCGAACAGGCCCCCCGCCACCTGCGCTTCCTGCCAGGGAATGTTGAGGAGGTACATGACCGGCGAGAATACATAGCCAAGCAGCATCTGGAAACTGAGCGTGGGATAGCCGAACCACCCGCCGATGCCCCCCAATATGCCGTTCGCCAGCGCCACCAGCGCGACGAAGGCGAGCACCATCGCCCCTACTGCCACGGCCAGCTTCACGCCGGTCTGCGCGCCTTGCGCCGCGGCCATGATGAGGTTGGCTGGCTTTTCCTCGTCATGGGACGCCACCGGCAGCGGTTCGCCCGGCGTGGTTTCCGCCATCAGCGCCGCAGGCCCTGCCGCGCTGCGCCGCGCCTCGGGCAGGTGGATATCGTCTTCCAGCGGCAGTTCAGGCTCAAGCACCGGTTCGTCCGGCATCATGATCTTCGCCATCAACAAGCCGCCCGGCGCGGACATGAAGCTGGCCGCGAGCAGATAGTCGATCTTGATGCCCATCGAAGCATAGGCGGCAAGGATGGTGCCTGCGACGCCGGCCATCCCGCTGGTCATCACGGCAAACAACTGCGGCGGCGTCAGGCCGGCCAGATAGGGCCGGATGACGAGCGGGCTTTCGCTCTGCCCAACGAAAATATTCGCCGCCGCGCACAGGCTTTCCACCTTCGACACGCCCGTGACCTTCTCGATCGCTCCGCCGACCCAGCGGACGATGAATTGCATGATACCCAGATAATAGAGGATCGACACGAGGCTGGCGAAGAAGATGATTACCGGCAGCGCGGCGATGGCGAAGCTCGCGCCTCCGATATCCGGCCTTGCAAGCGGACCGAAGATGAAGTCGGTGCCCGCCTGCGCATAGCCCAGCAGGTTCGCGACCCCCTTCGACATGCCGCCGATCACGCTGCGCCCGGCCGGCACGTAGAGCACCAGCAGGGCGATGCCGGCTTGAAGAAGGAAAGCGGCCCCGACGACGCGAGGCCTGACCGCGCGGCGGTCGGATGACAGGGCAAAGGCGATGGCCAGGATGAGAAGAATGCCGGCCAGACCGATGAGAAGATGCATGAAGCGCTTTCGCGTGAAGGACAAACCGCGCGACTATATGAGGCGGAAGGCAGTGATGCCAGCGCTTTGCTGCGCCAGGCGGCGCGTCAATCGGCGAAGGCGAGCGACATCCACGACGCCATGGCGTCCGTCGCGAGCGGCGACAGCCGGACCGCACGCCTGCGCCGGCTGTTTGGCGACGTGCGATTTTCAACCAGCAGCCCGCGTCGCTCCATCGCGCCAACCTGGCCCACGACGACGCTGAGCGACAGGCGCAGCGTCTCGCTCAGTTGCTCCAACGTCATGTCGCCGCCTTCCAGTTCCGCTTGGAAGAGCGCGAGCAATATGTCCCAAGCAGGATCGGAAAACAGATCCTGGCCGAGCAGCATCGCCCGCATCCGGCGGGCCTCCATATAGCGGGACAGCAGGGCCCGCTGTTCCTCCGCCTCGCCATCCAGAATGGCCGGCCCTTCGACGCGGGCATGAAAACTCGTAAGACATCGTTGCAGAGCAACCACCAGATCGACCGCTTCCTGGCTAGGAAGGGCGCGATCAGGCGGAATATGCGCGGTCATGCAACGCCTTCCGGTCGAGTTCTATGCCGATGATCGCGAAGAGCATCAGCGGTATCACCCAGACGGTGCTGAGGCCCTCATAAATGCGGCCCGAGAAGCTGCCGATGAGCAAGGTGGTGATGTGGGTCAGTACCGTCATCAGCTGACAGGCGGCGACCCAGACAGGCCAATATCGATTGCTGCGGAGCATCAGCCACAGGAAGGCTGCGAACGCTCCAAAGTCGACGACAGTCAGCCACATCTGCGTCGCGCGCCAGGAGCCTGCCATTTGCGCAGGCATGGTGAGCAATGTCGCAGCGGCCGAAATCAGCACGAGCCAGCGCCCGTCGCGCCCGCCGAAGCAGAAGGCGAAGGCGCATGTCATGAGTGTCAGGAGCCAGAAGAAAGCCGCCAGCATCTGCATTTCCGGTTGAGAGGGGGGCCAAAGGTCATGCAACTGCCGGCGACTTTCCGCCTGGTCAAGCGACCAGGGTCAGGTGGCGCGGAGATTCGCGCTGTTCGGTTTCGAGGCCGAGGGGACAGCCAAAGGCGGTTACCTCATGCTGGCTCTGTTCGATGCAGCGCGTCAAAAGGGCCGTCGCACGGACCATGTCGCTGCGGCCTTCGATGATCTTGGAGGCGCTTTGGTGAATTTGCTTGAGGATGCGCTGACTTTCGCTCGCGGTCAGACCGGAGTTCTGAGACGCAGTGAGGAACGCCGTCGTCAGCTGAGCAGCTTCGGCCAGAGCATTGTCGAGGGCGACGAACGCCTGACGGTTCTGGTCGGCGACGGCCTGGGTCTTTTCGCGATCTAGGTTCAGCACAAGTCTTCTCCCTCGCACAAGCGTCCTTCGGACGGTGCGGTCATCAGCATGGCGACAATGGGAAGGATCAACCCAGAGCTTTGAAAGCTCCGGCAATCAGCAGCAGCAATGTGACGACCCCGGCACCGGTCAGAACGGCGGCGCGAATCATCGCCAATATGCGGCCATCAATGCTCAGTTCATTGGTCGATCCCCCAAGCGGCGGGCCGAAGGCGAGGATGCGACGTAGGAGCGATGTCCGCCCCGGTTCCGCTTCCGCTCCGTCCGGCTGAGCAAGGGATGACGCAGGTTCGGGACCGGAGGCAAGCGGCTGCGCTTGATATATCAAAGGCTGATATGCGTCGATCTGGGGCGCCTGTTGCCCTATCGTAACGAAAAGCCGCGCGGCTTCCTTTCGCGAAGGCACACCGAACTTGCGCAAACTGGTGCGTACACGCTGGTCGACCGTATGCTCCGACACATGGAGCTGACGCGCGATCTCTTTGGAATTGAAGCCCTGCGCGACAAGGCGCAGGCACTGTTTTTCCCCCTCGCTCAATTCAGGCAGGGTGTCCGCCACTCCATCTTTCCTCCTGCAAGGCCCCCTGCCGGACAACGAACGACCGGCAGCGAATGGCCCAGCTATCCCGTTCAAATAAGGAAAACAGGGTTGCGATTCGGTTTGCGTTGCACCGCAAAGTGCCACGAACATGGATGAACGCGCAATCTTTCGCCCTTCCGGCGGCGCGTTTCAGCAAAAAGGGCGGGGATGACCCCGCCCTCCTTCGATCAGGCCGCAGCTTTGGCCCGGCTCATGCGCTTGCGCTCGTTCGGATCCAGATAGCGCTTGCGCAGGCGGATGGTCTTGGGGGTGACCTCGACCATCTCGTCATCGTCGATATAGGCGATGGCCTGTTCCAGCGTCATCTTCTTGGGCGGCGTCAGGCGGATCGAATCGTCCTTGCCGCTGGCGCGGAAGTTGGTCAGCGCCTTCGACTTCATCGGGTTGACTTCGAGGTCTTCGGGCTTGGCGTTCTCGCCGATGATCATGCCTTCATAGAGCGCTTCGCCCACGCCCACGAACAGGATGCCGCGCTCTTCGAGCGGACCAAGGGCATAGGCCACCGCCTCGCCCGCGCCGTTGGAGATGAGGACGCCATTCTTGCGCCCTTCGATCTTGCCCTTGTGCGGCCCGTACTTCTCGAACAGCCGGTTCATGATGCCGGTGCCGCGCGTGTCGGACAGAAATTCGCCATGATAGCCGATCAGGCCGCGCGACGGTGCGGAAAAGGTGATGCGGGTCTTGCCGCCGCCCGAGGGACGCATGTCGGTCATCTCAGCCTTGCGGATGTTCATCTTATCGACGACCGTACCGGAAAATTCGTCGTCCACGTCGATGACGACCGTTTCATAAGGCTCGGTCTTGCCGCCATTCTCATCTTCGCCGAACAGCACGCGCGGACGGCTGATGCCCAGCTCGAACCCTTCCCGGCGCATGGTTTCGATGAGGACGCCCAGCTGAAGCTCGCCGCGTCCCGCGACCTCAAAACTGTCCTTGTCCGCCGATTCCGTCACCTTGATAGCGACGTTGGATTCCGCTTCGCGCATCAGGCGATCGCGGATCATGCGACTCGTCACCTTGCTGCCCTCGCGGCCAGCCATCGGCGAATCGTTGACCGCAAAGCGCATCGAGAGCGTCGGTGGATCGATCGGCTGCGCCTTGATCGGCGCACTGACCTGCGGGTCGGCGATGGTGTTGGCCACGGTGGCGACAGTCAGGCCGGCAAGCGAAATGATGTCGCCCGCCTTCGCCTCGTCCACCGGTACGCGGTCGAGGCCGCGGAAGGACAGAATCTTCGACGCGCGACCGGTTTCGATCACATTGCCTTCGGCATCAAGCGCATGAATCGGCTGGTTGACCTTGAGCGTGCCCGACTGGACGCGACCCGTCAGGATGCGGCCAAGGAAATTGTCGCGGTCGAGCAGCGTCACCAGGAAGCTGAACGGCGCATCCTCGTCCAGCGCCGGCGGCGGCACATGATCGACGATCTTCTGGAATAGCGGCTCCAGCGTGCCTTCGCGGCGCTGCGGGTCTTCGCTGGCATAGCCGTTGCGGCCCGATGCGTAAAGAACGGGGAAGTCGAGCTGCTCGTCCGTGGCGTCCAGCGTCACGAACAGGTCGAACACCTCGTCCAGCACTTCCTGAATGCGCTCGTCCGGGCGGTCGACCTTGTTGACGACAACAATGGGACGCAGGCCCAGCGCCAGCGCCTTGCCGGTGACGAACTTGGTCTGCGGCATCGCGCCTTCGGACGAATCGACCAGCAAGATGACGCCGTCCACCATGGAGAGGATCCGCTCCACCTCACCGCCGAAGTCGGCGTGGCCAGGCGTGTCGACGATGTTGATGCGCGTGCCGTTCCATTCGACTGAGGTGGGCTTCGCCAGGATGGTGATGCCGCGTTCCTTTTCCAGGTCGTTGCTGTCCATCGCGCGCTCCTCCACGCGCTGATTGTCGCGGAAGGTGCCGGACTGGCGGAAAAGCTGGTCGACAAGGGTGGTCTTGCCGTGGTCGACGTGCGCGATGATGGCGATATTACGCTGGGACATGAACTGCCTTTTGGGATCGGGTTTCCCGGTCGGCACGGCGCCAGCCCGGAACTATCGGGCGCGCCCCTACAGGAAATGACGCGTTGCGGCAAGGGTGGGCCGATTCAATGGTCGCTTGCGGCGAACGCCCCGATGCCGGTTTCCGCCCGCACCCGCTGTGCCGCGTAGCCCGCCTTGTCCACCGCCGCGCGCGGGCTTCGGTCCGCCAGCGAGATCAGCCAGATGGCGATGAAACCTGCCGGGACGGAGAAGATCGCCGCGGAGCTATAGGGGAACGGCGCTGCGCCAAGACCAAAGGTCGTGGTCCAGACCGCCGGCGACAACAGGGTCAGCACGAAAGCGGTGAGCAGCCCGACCGTCCCGCCCCACGCAGCCCCCCGCGTCGTGCAGCCGCTCCACAGAAGCGAAAGGATCAGCACCGGGAAATTACCCGAAGCCGCCAGCGCGAAGGCGAGGCTGACCATGAAGGCGACATTCTGCTTTTCGAACACCAGCCCCAGCAGCACCGCAAGCGCGCCGAGCGCCAGCGTCGTCAGCCGCGACACCCGCAGTTCGTCGGCCGAACTCGCCTCCCCCCGCTTGAAGACCGTGGCGTAGAGATCGTGGCTCACGGCCGACGCGGCCGACAGGGTCAGCCCCGCCACCACCGCCAGGATGGTGGCGAACGCGACAGCGGATATGAAGCCGAGGAAGGCATTGCCCCCGATGGCATGGGCCAGGTGAATGGCGGCCATATTACCGCCCCCGCGCAGCCCCCCGTCCCCGTCCAGATAGCTGCCCTCTGTACCGACCAGCACGATCGCACCGAACCCGATGATGAAGGTCAGGATGTAGAAATAGCCGATCCAGCCCGTCGCCCAGAGCACCGACTTGCGCGCCTCCTTCGCGTCGGGAACGGTGAAGAAGCGCATCAATATGTGCGGCAGGCCGGCCGTCCCCAGCATCAGAGCCAGGCCGAAGGAGATGGCCGAGATGGGATCCTTGATGAAATTGCCCGGCGCCATGATCGACCGGCCCTGCTCCGCCGCTTGCCCCGCGCTTGCACCGTCGGCAATGGCAGCCTGCGTCTTCACCTCCACGGCGCGGGCGAACAGCGCTTCCAGGCTGAAACCGGTCTGCGCCAGCACCATGACCGCCATGAAGCTCGCGCCGCCCAGCAGCATCACCGCCTTGATGATCTGCACCCAGGTCGTGGCGCGCATGCCGCCGAAGAGGACGTAGAGCATCATGAGGCCGCCGACGATCAGCACCGCCGCGGCGTAAGGCAGGCCGAACAGCAATTTTATGAGCTGCCCCGCCCCCACCATCTGCGCGACCAAATAGAAACTGACGACCAGCAACGTGCTGACGGCCGCAAAGCTGCGCACCGGCGGCTGGGCGAAGCGGTAGGAAGCGACATCGGCAAAGGTGAAGCGGCCAAGGTTGCGCAGCCGCTCTGCCATCAGGAACAGCAGGATCGGCCAGCCAACGAGGAAGCCTGTGGAATAGATGAGGCCATCATAGCCATCGTTGAAGATTTGCGCCGAGATGCCGAGGAAGGAGGCGGCGGACATATAATCGCCGGCCATGGCAAGGCCGTTCTGGAAGCCGGTGATGCCCCCGCCAGCCGTGTAGAAGTCGGACGCGGTACGGGTGCGCGCGGCCGCTGCCTTGGTGATCCACAGCGTCAGCCCGACAAAGGCGACGAACATCAGGATGGCAACCCAGTTGATCGGCTGGCGCTGCGCCTCGCCCTCCAGCGCGGCGGCGAAGGCGGGAACGGGCGTCAGGATGGCGAGCGCCGCGAGCAACGCCTTCATGCGGCATGATCCGCAAGGATCGCGGCCATCTGCGCGTCATGATGGCGGTTGGCGTGAACGACGTAGACGGCGGTCAGCGCAATGGCGAACAGGATGAGGCCCAGGCCCACGGGAATGCCGACCGATGTCACGCCCGATCCGACTGGCGCACCGAGCAAGGCCTTGTCGAACGCGATCAGCAGCAGATAGCCGACGAAGGCGATGAAGATCAGCGCCGACAGCAGCCAGCCCAACCGGGCCCGACGCGCCACCAGTTCGATATAGCGGGAGTCATTGCCCACCGCCGCGATCACCGCGTCATCCCTGTTAGGGTCCATACCCCCCTCCTCCTGGCTTTGACCCGCACCCTAGCCTCGCCTCAAGCGATTGCAATGGCGTCGGGTGCGCCTTTATAAACGGGACGCTGACTTGCGGCGCGACTGTTTTATGCACATATGACAGTTCATGCCGCCAATGGCTTCTGGGAGATGACATGGCTTCGACCCCGCCGACCGCTACTGCTACGACCGCTGGCGACATGCTGAACCTGACTCCGCCCGATCCAGTGCCCGCCGTCGCACCGGAAAAGGCGGCAGGACTGGTCCCCATCGAGGACGGCACGCGCAGCAAGCTGGACGAGAAGGTCGACGCCTTTATCGACGATCTCGTCGCCCAAGATGCGAACTCGCCCGAATTCGGCAAGCGCGTGGACCAACTCACCAATATGGGCCGCAAGGAGATTGCGGAGGCAGCCGGGCACAGCAACCGCTTTCTCGATCGGCCGGTGCGCGCGATGGACAGCGACACGAAGGTTGGGGACGACCTTGCCGAGTTGCGGCGCACCGTGGAGGATCTCGACCCTGGCAAGCAGGGCAGCCTGCTCGCGCCCAAGAAGCTGTTCGGCATCATCCCCTTCGGCAACAAGATGCGCGACTATTTCGACGGCTATAAAAGCGCGCAGAGCCACATCAATTCGATCCTCGGCAGCCTTGCCAGCGGCAAGGATACGTTGATCAAGGACAATGCCGCCATCGACGTGGAACGGCAGAATATGTGGCAGACCATGGGTCGTCTGGAGCAGATGATCCATATCAGCAAGACGATGGACGCGCGGCTGGAAGCCAAGGCGCTGGAGCTGGATTCAACCGATCCGGCCAAGGCAAAGGCGATCCGCGAAAGCGCACTCTTCTACATCCGCCAGCGCACACAGGATCTGCTGACGCAGATGGCGGTGACGGTGCAGGGCTATCTCGCGCTCGACCTCGTCAAGAAGAACAATGTCGAACTGGTGAAGGGCGTGGACCGCGCCAGCACCACCACCGTCGCCGCGCTGCGGACGGCGGTGACGGTAGCGCAGGCGCTGGTGGGGCAGAAGCTCGTCCTCGAACAGATTACCGCGCTCAACACCACGACCGCGAACATGATCGATCGCACCGGCGAATTGCTCAAGAGCCAGACCGCGCAAATCCATGAGCAGGCCGCCTCCAGCACAATCCCGATCGAAACGCTCCAGCGCGCCTTCCAGAATATCTACGACACGATGGACAACATCGACGCGTTCAAGCTCAAGGCGCTCGAGAACATGAAGACGACGGTGAACACGCTGTCGAACGAGGTTGAGAAGTCCAAGGGCTATATCGCCCGTGCCGAAGGCCAGGCGCAGGCGGCGCAGGAAGCGCGGGTGGAAAACCCGCTGCTGAGCGCGGTCGAGGGGTAAGGCATTCCATGTTATCCCGCTGCATTCCGTTCGCCCTGAGCCTGACCAAGGGCCAATCTTTCCTGAAGAGGAAGAGAAGGGCCGGGCTTCTACAGGCCCAACGCGAACGGACATGGGGCGCTGGCTCATGAGCCGCTCCGACCGCGTTTTGGCCGATGCCGAAGCGGTGCTGCGCCGCCATAGCGAGCGGGGCCGCAGCCTGTCCACGCGGGCGCGGGAACGGCGCAATGCCGGCCTCATTCGCAAGATCAAATATGCCTTCTGGGCGGTGCTCGCCATCCTGCTCGCCAGTGCGGTGGCAGGCTTCGTCATGCCGCTGGGCGTTACGGGCGTCATGATCGCGCTCGGCGTCATCATCGCCGCACTGGTGCTGATCGCGCTTCTTCCGGCGCAAGACCGCGTCCGCACCGAGGCGCTGGCGCAGACGGAGCTCGCCGCCTTGCCGCTCAAGACCGAGATCTGGCTGGAGAACCAGCGCAAGGCGTTGCCCGCGCCCGCCGTCAACCTGGTCGACAGCATCGGGGTGCGGCTGGAAACGCTTGGACCGCAACTGGAGCGGGTGGGCGAAGGTAATCCCGCCGCGCAGGAGATCCGCAAGCTCCTGGCCGATCACCTTCCCGAACTCGTCACCGGCTACCAATCCATTCCCGAGCCGCTCCGGCGGCAGGAGCGCAACGGCCGCGTCCCCGAAAAGCAGCTTGTCGAAGGGCTTTCCGTCATAGACGCCGAAATCGCGCGGATGAGCGAAACGCTGGCCAGCGGCGACCTCGACAAGCTCGCCGTGCAGAACCGGTTCCTAGAACTCAAATATCAGGAAGCCAAGGAACTGGGGCAATAGGCCCTGCGCTCCTTATGGCATGATCCATCTCACGCTCATCATCGTGGATTTCCTGACGGGCCTGCTGGCGGCCGGCGCATGGGCGCTGGCGTCGGCCGGCGGGGCGATCGCGGCGGTGCTGGGCGGCGGGTTCATGGGCCTTTCGCTGTTTCGGCGGTGGCGGCGCAAATGACGTGCCTCAGATTTCCAGCTGCGATCCCAGTTCCACCACCCGGTTCACCGGCAGCTTGAAGAAGTCCATCGGGCTTTCGGCATTGCGGATCATCCAGGCGAACAGCTTTTCGCGCCAGATCGCCATGCCGGGTCGCGCAGACGGGATCAGCGTCTGGCGACTGAGGAAATAGCTGCTGTCCTTCACCGTGATCGGTCCGCCGCAATCCTGAACCGTTTTCAGCACGGCCGGGATGTCTACTTCCTCCATGAAACCGTGATTGAGGACAAGGCGGTAGAAGCCCGCGCCATGATCCTCCACCTGCGACCGTACCGCTTCATGCAGGTGCGGCACGCCATGGGTCTTTACCGTCAGGATGATGTTGCGTTCGTGCAGGATGCGGTTGTGCTTGACGTTGTGAAGCAATGCCGGCGGGACGCCCGCAGTGCTGGAAGACAGGAAGATGGCGGTGCCCGGCACGCGCTTCAGCGACGTCATGGTGGACTGGATGAAAAGGTCCAGTTCCATCGCGCCTTCCTGCAACCTCTCGCGCATGATCCGGCGGCCCGTCGCCCATGTCGTCAGGATCACGAAGGCCACGGTCGCCACCATCAGGGGGAACCATCCGCCATCGGGAATCTTGGTCGCGTTCGACGCGAAGTAAGCGCCATCGATCAGCAGGAACAGGCCGGTGACGCCGCCCGCCGCCAACGGCGGCCAGCGCCATACGGAGAAAGTCAGTACGCCCAACATGCAGGCAGTGATCACCATGGTGCCCGTGACGGCGATGCCATAGGCGGCCGCAAGGTCCGTCGAACTGCCGAAGCCCACCACCAGCAGGATCACGAAGATCAGCAGCGCATAGTTGACCAGCGGCACGTAGATCTGCCCCGCTGCCGACGCGCTGGTGTGCAGGATGCGAAGACGGGGCAGGAAGCCCAGCTGCACCGCCTGCTGCGTCACTGAAAAGGCCCCGGAAATCACCGCCTGGCTGGCGATGATCGTCGCCAGCGTGGCGAGGATCACCAGCGGCAGGCGCGCCCAGTCGGGCGCCATCAGGAAGAAGGGGTTCGCCGCCGCCGCCGGCTGGTCGATCAGCAGCGCGCCCTGCCCCAGATAGTTGAGCAGCAGGCAGGGGAAGGCGGCGTAGAGCCAGGCGATGCTGATCGCCTTTCGCCCGAAATGCCCCATGTCGGCATAGAGCGCCTCCGCGCCCGTGACCGCCAGCACGACCGACCCCAGCGCCAGGAAAGCCAGCAAGGGGTCCAGGGCAAAGAAGCGGAACGCCCAGACAGGATTGACGATGGCGACGATCTCGGGATGGCGCAGGATATTCACGATGCCGAGCAGCGCCAGCACGAGGAAATAGACGACCATCACCGGACCGAACAACGCCCCGACCCGCGCCGTGCCGAATCGCTGGATCAGGAAAAGCGCGACAAGGATGACGATGGCGATCGGCAGGACGAGCGACGTGAGGCTCGCCTGGACCACCGTCAGGCCCTCCACGGCCGAGAGCACGGAAATTGCGGGTGTGATGATGGCGTCGCCGTAGAAGAGCGCGGTCGCCAGCACGCCGAGCGCGGCGATCAACGGGGTTCTGCCCGACTCTTCCAGATTGCGCCGGATCAGCGCCAGCAATGCCATGCTGCCGCCTTCGCCATGATTGTCCGCACGCATGACGATGAACACATATTTGACCGTCACGATCAGCGTCATCGTCCAGAAGATCAGCGACAGCACCCCGTAGATATGCAGCGGATCGACCGTAAGGGGGTGGTGACCGACGAAGCTTTCCTTCAGCGCATAAAGCGGCGACGTGCCGATGTCGCCGAACACCACGCCCAGCGCGCCCAGCGCCAGTGGCCCCAGTCCCTGAGCGGGAGCATGGGCGCTTCCCGCATTTCCTTCGACCTCACCCTGCATCGATGATCATTCTCCGTCATTCCTGCGGTCGATGCCATGAGCGCAGAGGTAAATTCCATATGAATGATCGTGCGGGTCCATAGTATTTCCATATGAAAACGGTCAGAAGACACAAATTCCTATGCAAATACAATGGAGCGGCGCGGTTGACGCTCTCGAAATGCTATGCGGCCGGCCGTATGTAAAGCGTCCTTCACCGTATGAAGGAGAGCCGTCTGCATGACCCGTCATGGTTGGCCGATATGGATCGGATTGCGATTGGCCGGACTGGCGCTGCTGCTGTGCGATCGGCCGCTGGGTTCCCAATTGGCCGCTTCGGTGCATCGCTCGACCGCTGTCACTGCGGGTCAGCTGCTGCTGGCCGGGGCCTGCTTTCTCTGCACCTCATCAGGCATCGCGCTGCTCGTCATGAGCGCAGCGTTGCTTAGGAAGGTGCCGGTCACGGCGCGATGGGCTGGTTAGCGCCGATGTGCGCGAAAAATAGACCCGGACAGCGACGGGCGTGTGCAGTTCGCCGTCAGCTGTCCGGGGTCGCAACATTGCCAATCTTGGAGAGGCATGACAACGTTGTCCCCGCCCCTCTAAGAGATTTATCCTCGCCTTGCAACCCCCTTTGACGAGGAAGGCAAACCTCGCTCCGTTTGACGGGCGAGGTTGCAACCGCGAGGGCGCCGGACTGCCGCGCTCCGTTTAGCGCTTCACCGACAGGCGATAGATCATTTCATGATGATAGGGCTTGCCCGGATCGACCCGCGCCGACACGAAACTGGGCTTGTTGGGCGCGTCTGGGAATTTCTGCGGCTCCAGCGCGATGCCGTCGCCCATGCGGTAGAGGTGGCTACCCTTGCCCAGCAGCGACCCGTCCAGGAAGTTGCCCGTGTAGAACTGGACGCCGGGCTCGGTCGTCAACACGTCCAGCACGCGGCCCGACTGCGGATCTTCGAGGCGCGCCGCCAGCCCCGGCACCTTGGTCAGCCCCTTGTCGAGCGCGAAATTATGGTCGTAGCCATGTCCGGCGACAATCTGCGGATCGCGTCCGTCGCGAATGCCGTCCGCCACGCGCCGAGGCGTGCGGAAATCGAAGACGCCGCCTTCCACGGGCTTGAGTTCGCCCGTGGGAATGAGATGCACGTCGACCGGCGTGAAGGCCTTGGCCGGGATGGTCAGCAGGTGATTGACCGTTCCTTCGGGCGCGCCCTCGCCCGCCAGGTTGAAGATGGCATGATTGGTCATGTTGACGATCGTGGGCTTGTCGGCCTTCGCGTCGAACACGATCCCCAGATTGCCGGCCTCGTCCAGCGTGTAGGTGACGGTGACGTCCAGCTTGCCGGGGTAGCCCGCGTCGCCGTCCGGGCTGGTGAGGCCCAGCACCACGCTCGCCTTGGGACCGCTTTTCATGGACACGACCGTCCACACCTGCTTGTCGAAGCCCTTGCCCCCGCCGTGCAGCGAATTGACCTTGTCGTTGAGCGGCAACTGATAGGTCTTGCCGTCGAGCGAGAACTTGCCGCCCGCGATGCGATTGGCATAGCGGCCCACGGTCACGCCATAATAGTTGGGATGCTCGACATAGCCCTTGAGGTCGTCATAGCCCAGCAGGACGTCCGCCACATTGCCTGCCTTGTCCGGTCCCGACAGCGATTGCAGCGTCGCGCCATAGGTCAGGATCTTCGCCGACACCCCTTGCCCGTTGCTGAGGGTGATCGTCTCCACCGCCGCGCCGTTCGCGGTTCCGGCCGGCGCGCGGCTGGCCTCTGCCGCCAATGCCGCCCCAGCCGCCATGACGGCGCCCATGACACCGAGGGAAAGTGTGGATTTCAGAGCAATGATGCCGGCCTTGTGCATGAACGTCCTCCCTAACAGCGGTCGCCCATTGACGGGCGGTTGGGGGACATATACTCGGACATATTATGCGGACGCAAGCCTTGCACATGGTAGTTTGCATCAAGATTTCTTGCGGAGGAGGATGAATGGCTGGACCGATCTCGTCAGGCGCGGGGGCATCCGCGACCTATAACCCCGGCACGCGTTATGGCCCTGCGCTGGCCCTGCTTGCCAGCCTCTTCTTCATGTGGGGCTTCATCACCGTCATCAACAACACGCTGCTGCCGCATCTGCGGAGCGTGTTCGACCTCAGCTACACCCAGACGACGCTGATCGAATCGGTCTGGTTCATCGCCTATTTCTTCGCGTCCATCCCGTCCGCCAAGCTGATCGAGCGGGTGGGATACCAGAAATCCATGGTGATCGGGCTGCTCATCATGGCGGCGGGCGCGCTCGGCATGACGCTGGCGGCTTCCATTCCCTCCTATGGCGTGACGCTGGTCATGCTGTTCGTCATCGCCAGCGGCATCACCCTGCTTCAGGTCGCGGCCAACCCCTATGTCGCCGTCGTCGGCAAGCCCGAAACCGCCTCTTCCCGCCTCAACCTGGTGCAGGCGATGAATTCGGCCGGCACCATGCTCGCGCCGATGTTCGGTGCCTATCTGATCCTTGGCCGGTCGAAAGGGGGCACGGCGCAAGGCGATGTCGTCCTGACCCAGGCGGAACGGCTGGCGGACGCGCAGTCGGTGGTCCTCCCCTATGTGCTGGTGGCGATCGTCCTGGTCGTTCTGGCCGTGGTGATCGCGCGCTTTCCCTTGCCCGCAATGGGTGCCGCGACGCAGCGCCACAACAAGGAGGAGCGGAAGAAATATTCGCTGTGGAACCACCGCAACCTGGTGTTCGGCATCCCGGCCATCTTCATTTACCTGATCGCGGAAATCGGCGTCGCCAACCTGTTCGTCAACTTCGTCAGCCAGCCGCAGATCGCCAATCTGACGCACGAGCAGGCTGGCAATTACCTGACCTTCCTGTGGGGCGGAATGATGGTCGGCCGCTTCGCCGGCTCCGCCATCATGCAGAAGTTCGACGCCGGCCATGTCCTCGCCGCCTTTTCCGTGGGCGCGTTCCTGGTGATGCTGGTCACCGTGTTCACCACCGGCCCGGTCGCCATGTGGTCGCTGATCCTGGTCGGCCTGTTCCACTCGATCATGTTCCCGACCATCTTCACGCTCGGCATCAAGGGGCTGGGACCGCTGACCGAGGAAGGCTCAGGCCTGCTGATCATGGCCATCGCGGGCGGCGCGCTGGTGGTGGTGCAGGGCTGGCTCGCGGATATCTACGGCTTGCAGACCAGCTTCCTGCTGACCGCCGCCTGCGAACTTTATGTCCTCTTCTACGCGCTGTGGGGCTGCAAGGTGACGAACGCCTTGCCGGACCAGCAGATCGCTGACTGACACGACGGCATCGAAAACAGCAAAAGGCCGGTGCGGGACGACCGCACCGGCCTTTTTCTTTGCGGAAGCGGCTTCGCCTTAGTCCCGCATGGCGCTCGCCGTGTCCTCCAGCGCCAGGTCCACGAGCGCCCGCATGGCGTCCGACGCCGCAACCGGATCACCCGCGGCGATCGCGTCGAACACCCGCGCATGATCGGGAATAGGGTTGCGCGGCAGGGCGCGGGCGCGCTGCTTGAACTGGGTCGTCCAGTTGACCGCCGCGCCGATGCTGGCGGTCAGCACGATCAAAGCATCGTTCCGTGTCGCCTGAAGGATCGCATTGTGGAAGTCCCGGTCCGCCGCCCGCCCGGCCTCGGTCGCCAGCGTGTGGCGACGCATGGCGGCGAGCGCGTCCTTCATGATCCGGATGTCATCCTTGTCCCGCCGCTGCGCAGCCAGCCTCGCCGCCGCCGGCTCGACGATGGCGCGCAGTTCGAACAGGTCGCGCACGAACTGGATGTCCGGCTCCCCGGCGAAGGCCCAAGCCAGCACTTCGGGGTCGAGCAGGTTCCATCGCGTGCGCGGCAGTACGCGGGTGCCTGCCTTTGGCCGGCTTTCCACCAGGCCCTTCGCGGTCAGCACCTGTATCGCCTCCCGATAGGCGCTGCGCGACACTTCCAGTTCCTCTGCGAACGCGACCTCTCCCGACAGCGTATCGCCCGGCTGATACTGGCCGGACAGGATCGCCATGCCCAATTTGTGGGCGATCGCGCCGTGCAGCCGCCGGCCAGGCCCTCTCACCGGCCTGACTTCACCGCCATCGTCCTTGGCCTTCCCCTGCTTCGAAGGGTCGTCTTGTGCCATTTCCCGCTCCTCCCGCTTCCCCAACGCGAAATGGCTCGTGCTACAACACGAGGATTGCCATTACCACTCTCCTGAAATATGTCGGAGTAAATCACCCATATCGTTGCGTGCGCGCCCATCGGCGCGCAGCGACGCGGCCATCGATGAAAAAGCGCCAACTGGCGCGCGGGAGGAAGATTTCATGACATTGCGCCTGTTGCAGCATCGGTCCGGCATTGGCGAGCGATCGGTCATCGCCGCCCAGGGCGACGCCGCACATTTCGTGCCCGGCTTTTCGACAATCCGGGCGCTGGCGCTACGCGCGATCGCCGGCGGCATCGGCCTTGCCCAGGCAGTCGAAGAGGCAGGCCAGGGCGAAAGCGTCGACATCGCCGCGGAATATGCGGCTGGCCGGCTGCTCGCACCGATCGATCATGAAGACGACGCGCATGTGCTGATGACCGGCACCGGCCTTACCCATCTTGGGTCGGCAGAAGGCCGCGACAAGATGCATCGCGAAGCCGCGGCAGCCGAAAAGCAGACCGACAGCATGCGCATGTTCCTGGAAGGCCTGGAAGGCGGCAAGCCCGCCCCGGGGCAAGTCGGCCAGCAACCCGAATGGTTTTACAAGGGCGACGGATCGCAACTGGTTGGCCCCGGCGACGCGCTGACCATGCCGTCCTTCGCCAAGGATGGGGGCGAGGAGCCGGAACTGGCCGGCATCTACATCATCGGTGACGACGGCAGGCCCTACCGCCTGGGCCTCGCGCTCGCGAACGAATTTTCGGACCATGTCACCGAACGGCACAATTATCTCTGGCTCGCCCACTCAAAGCTGCGGCAGGCCGCGCTCGGGCCGGAACTGCTGGTCGGCGACCCGCCCGCCCATATCGAAGGGTCCAGCCGCATCCTGCGCGCCGGGCAGGTCATTTGGGAAAAACCCTTCCTGTCGGGCGAAGCGAACATGTCGCACAGCCTGGCGAACCTGGAGCATCATCATTTCAAATATGCGCTGTTCCGCCGACCCGGTGACGTGCATGTTCATTTCTTCGGCACCGCGACCCTCTCGTTCAGCGACGGCGTGACCACGCAGGAAGGCGACGTCTTCGAGATCGAAGCGGCGCCCTTCACCCTGCCCGCACGCAACCCGCTCACGCGCGCGCAACCGGCCGATCTGGCCGTCCAGCCGCTGTAGGGCGGTTGCCCATCCCCAAGACCATCCATTCACCCGATAAGAGCTTCAGGAGAGGACGCATGATGATGAAGACCCTGCGCCGCACCACCGCCACGCTGCTGCTTTGCGCCAGCGCGCTGGCGTGCGGCACGGCCGTGGCGGACACGGACGGCAAGCCGACCACCGCCACGATCCACGCCGACAAGCCAGGCCCGGTCTACGACAAGCGGATCTTCACCCAGTTCGCCGAACATCTGGGTCATGGCATCTATGGCGGCCTGTGGGTCGGTAACGACAAGTCCATCCCCAACACCAACGGGTTCCGCAACGATGTCATAGGCGCGCTGCGCAACCTCGCCGTGCCCGTCATCCGCTGGCCGGGCGGCTGCTTTGCCGACGAATATCATTGGCGTGAAGGGATCGGCCCGCGGGGCAAGCGGCCGGTCAAGGTGAACACCAACTGGGGCGGCGTGACCGAGCCCAACGCGGTCGGCACCCACGAATATTTCGAGCTGCTGCGCCAGGTCGGCGCGGAAGCCTATATTTCCGGCAATGTCGGCAACGGCACGCCGCAGGAAATGGCGGAGTGGATCGAATATATCACCGCCCCGGCCGGCAGTCTTGCCGACGAGCGGGCGAAGAACGGGCATAAGGAACCCTGGGCGCTCGCCTCCTTCGGCATTGGCAATGAGCTGTGGGGCTGCGGCGGCAACATGACCGCGCAATATGCCGCGGATGTGACGAAGCGCTATTCGACCTTCCTCAAGGTTCCGGCCGGCAAGACGCTGGTCCGCATCGCTTCGGGCGCCAATGGCGGCGACTATCACTGGACCGAAGTGACCATGCGCGAGGCGGCCAAGCAACTCGATGCGCTCTCGCTCCACTATTACACGCTGCCCCAGGGTGGCTGGCCGCCCAAGGCGGACCCGGTCAATTTCGGCGAAACCGAATGGGCAGACACGCTCGCCGCCACCTGGAAGATGGACGAACTCATCACCGGCCATTCCAAGATCATGGACAAATATGATCCCCAGAAGCGCGTGTTCCTGGCTGTCGATGAATGGGGCACCTGGTATGCGCCCGATCCGGGCACAAACCCCGGTTTCCTGCGCCAGCAGAACACGCTGCGCGACGCCCTGGTCGCGTCGGTCAATCTTGACATTTTCGCCAAGCATGCCGATCGCGTCCGCATGACCGCCATCGCGCAGATGGTGAACGTCCTTCAGGCGATGATCCTGACAGACGGCAAAAAGATGATCCTGACGCCGACCTACCATGTGTTCGAGATGTACAAGCCGTGGCAGGACGCGACGGTCCTGCCGATCGACCTGACGACGCCTTGGTACAACAAGGACAAGTTCGTGATGCCGGCGGTCAGCGGATCGGCCGTGCGCGGCAAGGACGGCAAGGTCCATGTCGGCCTTTCCAATCTCGACCCCAATCAGCCCAACACGGTCACGGTCAAGCTGGACGGCCTCAACGCCGCGACCGTGTCGGGCCGGGTGCTGACGGCGCAGGCGATCAACGCCCACAACACGTTCGATGCGCCGGACGTGGTGAAGCCCGCTCCGTTCACGGGCGCGCAGATCGCCGGCGGTACGCTCACCGTCACCCTGCCGCCCAAGTCGGTGGTCGTGCTCGACCTGCAATGACGATAAGGACCGGCAGGCTCTCCGCCCATAGGGTTGGAAGCCTGCCGGTCGTGTCGGCGGCCCGTCGCGCGGACCGCCCCGCTCCGGCATTTTCTCCTTGCCCCGCGCCCTTTCCCATGCACAAAGCTTGCCAGTTGTCGCGCGCGACGCCATTTTCGCGCGCGATCCAGAATTTCGTGTAAGGACGTACCGCATGGACGACGTGATGGCCCCGGACCGGGCGGCTCCAAGGCCGCAAATTCCGCAGGAAGTCGGCGACGGCCTGTCGGTGATCTCGATCGCGAAAAGTTATGACAAGCGGGTCGTGCTGTCCGACGTGTCGCTGACCGTGGGCAAGGGAGAGGTCGTGGGCCTGCTCGGCCCCAACGGCGCGGGCAAGACGACCTGCTTTTATTCCGTCATGGGCCTCGTCCGCCCGGATCATGGCCGCATCATCCTCGACGGGCAGGACATCACCAACCTGCCCATGTATCGCCGCGCTATCCTGGGCCTTGGCTATCTGCCGCAGGAAACGTCCATCTTTCGCGGCATGACCGTGGCGCAGAATATCGGTGCGGTGCTGGAACTGGCCGAGCCGGACAAGACTGCGCGAGAGGCGCGGCTGGAGCAACTGCTCTCCGAATTCGGCCTTGGGCGCCTGCGCGATTCGGCCGCGATGGCCCTGTCGGGTGGCGAGCGTCGCCGTTGCGAGATCGCCCGCGCGCTGGCCGCAAATCCGTCCATCGTCCTGCTGGACGAACCCTTCGCCGGCATCGACCCGCTCTCCATCGCCGACATTCGCGACCTCGTGAAGCAGTTGAAGACACGCGGCATCGGCGTCCTCATCACCGATCATAATGTCCGCGAGACGCTTGAGATCGTCGACCGCGCCTGCATCATCTATGACGGGCAGGTTCTTTTCGCCGGAAGCCCGACCGAACTCGTCGCCAACGCCGATGTGCGTCGCCTCTATCTGGGCGAGAATTTCCAGCTCTAGGCATGGCGACGTTGCGCTCTCCTCTCGCCGGACAGAGCGAACGGTAATGGCGCTCGGCCCTCGTCTGGACCTGCGTCAAAGCCAGTCGCTGGTGATGACGCCCCAGCTGCAGCAGGCGATCAAGCTGCTGGCGCTCAGCAATCTGGAGATCGACGCGTTCGTCGCCGGGGAGCTGGAGAAAAATCCGCTCCTCGAACCCGGCGGTCCCACCGACGTTGCTCCAATCCCCGACGGGGTAGACCGAACGGAGGAGCGCCCTGCCCTCGCTGCCGAAACCGGCGCGAGCGACGAACTGATCGCGCAAGGATTGGGCGCAGCAGACAGCCCGCTCGACGTCGATCACGGCGCGACCACCTTCATCGACGACGGCCCGGCCGACCGCATGACCGGGCCGGGCGGCGGCATGGACATGATGGGGGTCGGCGGCGGCTATGGCGAGGATGCGCCGGATTTCGACAGTTTCGCCGCGCCCGATGTCGGCCTGCACGAGCATCTGATGGATCAGGCGCGCGCCGCACTTTCGGGCATGGACCTCGTCATTGCGGCGCACCTGATCGGGCAGATTGACGAGGCCGGCTATCTGGAGGCGAACCTGCTCCAGGCCGGCCATGCGCTGGGTGTACCTCTGTTCGATGTCGAACGGGTGCTGACCGTCATCCACGGCTTCGATCCCACGGGCGTGGGCGCGCGTTCCCTGTCCGAATGTCTCGCGCTTCAGGCGAAGGAGGCCGATCGCTACGATCCCTGCATGGCGCGGCTGCTCGCCAATCTCGACCTGCTGGCCAAAGGCGCCCTGCCCCAGCTTCGCCGCATCTGCGGCGTGGATGAGGAGGATATGGCGGACATGATCGCGGAACTGCGTGCCTATGATCCAAAGCCCGGCCTGCAATTCGCGGGCGAGCGCGCTGCCCCCGTCACCCCGGACCTGTTCGTGCGGAAGACGCGCGAAGGCTGGGGCATAGAGATCAACAGCGCCACCCTTCCCCGTCTGCTCGTCAACCGCAGCTATTATGTCGAACTGGCGAGCGGCCCGCAGGACCGGAACAGCAAGGCCTGGCTTGCCGACTGCCTCGCCAGCGCCAACTGGCTGGTGAAGGCGCTCGACCAACGGCAAAAGACCATCATCAAGGTGGCGGGCGAGATCGTGAAGCAGCAGGAGGCCTTCTTCCGCGAAGGCGTAGCGCACTTAAAGCCCATGACGTTGAAGGCGGTGGCCGACGCGATCGGGATGCACGAAAGCACGGTCAGCCGCGTCACATCCAACAAATATCTTTCCTGCCCGCGCGGCCTTTACGAGCTTAAATATTTCTTCTCCAGCGGGGTCTCCTCCGCGACCGGGGACGGCGCGGTGTCCGCCGAAGCGGTGAAGAGCCACATCAAGGCGCTGATCGGGGCGGAAGACCCGCAGGCGATCCTCTCCGACGACACGCTGGTCGACATGCTCCGCGCGCGGGGCATGGACATAGCGCGCCGCACGGTCGCGAAATATCGCGAGGCTCTGGGCATCGGCTCGTCGGTCCAGCGCCGCCGGCAAAAGGCGCTCAAGGGCCGCGCCGCCTGACCCCGCCTGTCCTATGCGACAGGGCCGGCCCTATACTGCGCAGGACTTCGCGATAGGATCAGCCGCTCGTAACAAAATGTCAAAATCTGCGGGAAATATGCGAAGTTAAGGGACTTGATTCCTACTCGCGCCCCTTGCAACAGCCGGGCCATCGCCGCCTGAAAGGACATTCTCCTCCATGTCGATCGCCTATCTGAACGGTGTTTTCCTGCCGTTGGAAGATGCCCGCGTCTCTCCGCTCGACCGCGGCTTCCTGTTCGCGGACGGCATCTACGAGGTCGCGGCGGTCATCGACGGGCGGCTGGTCGACAATGCCAGCCATCTGGCGCGCCTGGAACGCTCAACCGCCGCCATCGGCATCACGCTGCCCCTGTCGCCCGATGACATTCAGGCGGTGCAGAAGGAACTGGTGGTCCGCAATGCTTTGTCCGAGGGACTTGTCTATCTTCAGGTGACGCGCGGGGCGGATGTCTCACGCGACTTTATAGCGCCCGCGTCGCTTAGCCCGACACTCTTCCTGTTCGTGCAGGACCGACCCTTCCTGGATCTGCCCGCTGTCCGCACCGGCATCGCTGTCGCGACCATGCCGGACCTTCGCTGGAAGCGCCGCGACATCAAAAGCGTCGGCCTGCTGGCGCAGGCGATGGCGAAGCAGGCGGCGGGGGACGCGGGTGCCCAAGAAGCCTGGATGGTCGAAGACGGCTTCGTCACCGAAGGCGCATCGTCCACCGCCTTCATCGTCACCGACGAAGGGATCATCACCCGCCCCTATAGCGAGGCGGTTCTCGCCGGTTGCACTGCCAGCGCGCTCGCAGCCCTGGCAGAGGAAAGCGGCCTGCGCATCGTCCGCCGCCCCTTCACCGTGGCGGAAGCGCTCGATGCGAAGGAGGCCTTCATCACCAGCGCCTCGACCCTGTGCCAGTCGGTGGTAAGGATCGACGGCCGCAACATCGGCGACGGAACCCCGGGTCCGATAGCCACCCGGCTGCGCACCCTGTACATCGATTTCGCACGATCCACTGCTGTTTGACTATTATCACCGAAATGGACGGTTTTTAATGCCTGCCCGATGTGGACAAAAGACGCCAGATCGGCGGCATTTCCCGCAGAATCGGACAAGCCCGAACTGAAAGGCCGGCTTTGCCACGCCTTTTCCTCCCGGGTTGGTTTGTTTTGGACCAATATCGGGCTGATTGAATCCGTTCTTGCTTTATTCTCGGGAACGAAGCTAGAACGGGAGCGACGCGATGTTGGAAGACTATTCTCTCACTCCGCCCATCGAAGGCAGCATTGGACAGGTCGCCCTGCCATTGGCCGCGCGGGACGATCGCCCCGGCCTTCTGGTTTTCGGCGACTGGCTGGATGCGGAGGATTTCCAGCCGCTTGCCGACGCCGCTGGCTTCCGGCTGCTGGGCACGATCGGTCTTGAAGACGCCTCGGTCCGGCTGGACCGCCAGACGCATTGCGACGGCCTCCTGCTTTTCTGTCAATCCGCGACGCCATCGCTGGAGAGGCTGCTCGTGCAGGTCGAAACGCAGGCGGTGCAGACCGGCATGGCCGTCATCCTCGTCGCCGGATGGGATACGGTCGACCTTGCCTATGGCTGCGTGCGTAGCCCGCACACGCAATTGCTGTGCGATCCGGATCGGATGGAACTGGCTGCTGCCATCGTCGCCTTGGGCGAGCATCGGCCTGCAGCGGGTCGCGTTCACGAGGTCGACCGGGAAAGCGCGAAGTTGCAGCAGTTGAGCGATGAGGTCGGTCGTCTGGCACGGACGCTGGACGCACTGACCCAGCGCGCGCGCGTCGGCGCAACGCCCAGCTTCGATCTTGGCCCGCGCATTTCGGACCGGCCCAGCGACTATATCGGTATGCCCGCCCTTGCGCCAATGGGCGCGGCTGGCACGGTGCCCACCAATCCATCGACCGAAATCAACGCGGCACAAATCCGCGACCTGCTGCGCGCGCGCCGCTTGCGTGCCGACTTCCTGCCGGGCGACCTGTTCGCCGACCCGGCCTGGGACATGCTGCTCGATCTGCTGGCGGCACGGCTGGAGCGGGAACGGGTTTCGGTATCCAGCCTCTGCATCGCCGCAGCGGTGCCGCCCACCACGGCGTTGCGCTGGATCAGGACGCTGACCGACAAGGGGCTGGTGGAGCGGCAGGCCGATCCTTATGACGGCCGCCGCGTCTTCATCACCCTGGCGCAGGAAACCGCCGACGCGCTCATTCGCTGGTTCGGTGCCAGCCGGCGGCTGATGACCACATGACGCCGCTTGACCGACGCGCCTTTTGCCCGCAATAGGCGCTTCCCCATGGGGGCGATTAGCTCAGTTGGTAGAGCGTCTCGTTTACACCGAGAATGTCGGCGGTTCGAGCCCGTCATCGCCCACCAGTTTCGTTGAAGAAGAAGCCGTCCGGAGGACGGCTTCCGGCGAAGCTCTCGAGCGACAGCGAAGGGTGTCAGCTTTTGGAGCCCGTCCGGGGGGACGGGCGAGCCGAAAACCTCCGAGCAGCTATGCTGCGAGTGTGT
Source organism: Sphingobium sp. (assembly GCA_013911745.1). GTDB lineage: Bacteria > Pseudomonadota > Alphaproteobacteria > Sphingomonadales > Sphingomonadaceae > Sphingobium > Sphingobium olei. Next base: position 40,825 of record JACESO010000004.1, read on the forward strand.
AGCCGATCAGGCAATGCTTGATGGCATTTCTACCGGCGAAATTTCCGCGTGTGTGAAAGCCGTAGAGCCGTCGCGCCGTAGGCCCCCCTCCCGACGCAGCGCGCCAGCACCAGCGAGGGTGCCCTGCTCGAATCCTCACTCCGCACCCGTAACGTTCATGTTCCGGCAAGCTTCGACGGCGCATTGTTCCTGCATGTCGTTCGCAGCATCCCTCGCCGGCGCCACATTGCCCCTGCTGCTGATGCTGTCTCCATTCGCCGTCATGGCTGCACGCGCCTGTCCCGACTCGCCCCCTGCCGCTGGCGCCGCGGGGGCCAAGCCCGCGCCCTGCCCGCGTCCGCTGCCGCCGCTGATGTAACCGCCCATATTGCAGCGCGCCGTTACCGCTGCTAACGCCATCGGCCATGATCCAGCCGCCTGAAATCATCCGAGTCACCAAATCCCGCATCTCCTGCGACGGATCGGGCGACATACCGGCCGCGCTCGGCCATCCGCGCGTCTTCCTGGAAATCGACGAGCACGGCTATGTCGATTGCGGCTATTGCGACCGCCGCTTCGTCCTGATCGGCAGCGTCGCGGACAATGGCGACGTCGCATCCAAGCCGGACATCGCTTCAAGCGCCAGCCTCTAGCAAGACGGCCGCGCCTCACCATCGGGCAGCCCCGAAAGTCGCCATGCAGCTTTTCTGGTTGGGTTGAGCGAACGGCGCGCCTATATCGGGGACATGACCGATATCGCCCCTCTCTTCACCGACGCTCGCGGCCTTCTCTATCGCCCCGGCCTGCTGGACCCTGACACTGCTCGGCAATTGACCGGGCAGGCGCTGGCCTCGTGCGACGATGGTGAGCTTTATCTGCAATATCGGGCGAGCGAGAGCTTCGGCTTTGACGATGGACGGCTGAAAACCGCGGATTATTCGACCGACGCCGGTTTCGGCTTGCGCGGCGTGTCTGGTGAAATGACCGGCTTCGCCCACGCCAACGACATCAGCGAGGCCGCCATCCGAAAGGCGGCGCAGACGCTCACCCTGCTCGATCCCGCCAAGGGTCAACCTGCTCCCCCGCCGCAGCGGACGAACCGGCATCTCTATACCGACGCCAATCCGCTCGAGATCGTGCCCTTCGCCGAGAAGGTCTCACTATGCGCGGAGATCGACGCGGCCGCCCGCGCACGCGATCCGCACGTCGTGCAGGTGTCGGTCAGCCTCGCCGGCAGCTGGTCCGTTGTCGAGATCGTCCGGGCGGACGGCTTTACCGCAACCGACATCCGCCCGCTGGTGCGCCTGAACGTCTCGGTCATTCTGGAAGAGAATGGGCGTCGTGAAACGGGCGTATTCGGCGTCGGCGGCCGCTATCTCTACGACAAGGTCATGGACCCTGCGATCTGGAACCGCGCGATCGACGAAGCGCTGGCCCAGGCGCGGGTCAATATGCGATCGGTCGCGGCGCCCGCCGGCGAGATGACGGTGCTGCTTGGGCCCGGGTGGCCTGGCGTGCTTGTTCATGAGGCGATCGGGCATGGCCTGGAGGGTGACTTCAACCGCAAGGGGACCAGCGCCTTTTCCGGCCGGATCGGACAGCGGGTCGCCGCGCCGGGCGTCACCGTGGTGGACGACGGCAGCATCCTGGACCGGCGCGGCTCGCTTTCGATCGACGATGAAGGCACGCCCACGCAGGAGAATGTCCTGATCGAGGACGGCATATTGCGCGGCTATATGCAGGACCGACTGAACGCGCGCCTGATGGGCGTCGAACCCACCGGCAATGGGCGGCGCGAAAGCTATGCCCATGCCCCCATGCCGCGCATGACCAACACTTTCATCAAGGGCGGGCAGGATGATCCGGAGGAACTGCTGAGCCGCATGAAGTCCGGCATCTTCGCCAAGAGCTTCGGCGGCGGGCAGGTGGACATCGTGTCGGGCAAGTTCGTCTTCTCCTGCACCGAAGCCTATAAGGTGGAGAATGGCAAGCTGGGCGATCCCATCAAGGGTGCAACGTTGATCGGCGATGGCCCCACGGCGCTGACCAAGGTGATCGGCATCGGCAAGGATTGGGCACTGGATGAGGGCATCGGGATGTGCGGCAAGGGGGGACAGAGCGTACCCGCCGGCGTCGGCCAACCCACATTGCTCATGGAAGGGCTGACGGTGGGCGGCACGGCCGCCTGAATGCGCCTCCTGCCCCGGCGCGCTCCCGTTTAGGGGCACATGCCGCGACAGGTCGAGCCGATAGGATGGTCGATAGCGGGAACCGTCCTGCCGCTGCGTCATTGGATCATCATGAACATGTTGACCGACAGCCACGATGCCGTGACCGCGGACTGGGCCGCCGCCCTTCTGGATTTCTGGTTCAACGAAGTGGGCGAAGATGGCTGGTGGAGCCATGACGCTGCGCTGGACCGGACCTGCGCTGCGCGCTTTACCGACCTGTGGGAAAAAAAGCAGGCCGAGCCGGTGATATCCTTTCTGGGCCGGGCCGACGATGCCCTCGCGGCGGTGCTCCTGTTCGATCAACTCCCCCGAAATATGTTTCGGAACAGCGCGCGCGCATTCCAGACCGATGCCTTGGCGAGAGATGTTGCGCGGGGCGCGATCGCGCATGGCTACGACATCCAGATTGGCGGCGCAGGACGGCTGTTCTTCTACATGCCCTTCATGTACAGCGAATCGTTGGAAGATCAGGATCTGTCCCTCAGCCTGTTCGAAGGCGCGGGCGATCAAGAGTCGCTCGAATTCGCACGAAAGCATCATGCAACCATAAAGCGGTTTGGGCGTTTCCCCCATCGCAACACCATGCTCGGCCGCGTCAGCCGGCCTGAAGAGGCGGATGCTGTAACGGAAGGCGCACGCTGGTGATCGGGCTGCCTAAAAACTAAGCAGCTTTCGTTCATTGCCCATTTTTTCAGCGACGCGACGGGCGCACGCCTGGGCAACGGGCGCATTAACCCGTCTTTAGCAATTTGGCACGGCATTTGCTGATATGCCCCCGCACACCAATAAAGGGGGCGACATGAAACTTGTCATGGCTATCATCAAGCCGTTCAAGCTTGACGATGTCCGCGAGGCGCTATCCTCGCTCGGCATCGCGGGAATGACGGTCAGCGAAGTGAAGGGCTTCGGTCGCCAGAAAGGCCAGACCGAAATTTATCGCGGCGCCGAATATTCCACCAATATGGTCCCGAAGATCAAGATCGAGGTCGTCTGCGACGACGATCTCGCGCCCCGCGTCGTGGAAGCGACGCAGGCGGCCGCCAATTCGGGCGCCATCGGCGATGGCAAGATCTTCGTCCTGGATGTGGGCCAAGCCGTGCGGATCCGCACCGGCGAGACCGGCGAAACCGCGCTATAAAGGGGGAAATGATGAGCTTTTCCAAGATAATGTGCGGCATTGCGGGGGCGGCCGGCCTGTCCCTGCTCGCCGCGTCGCCGGCGCTCGCCGCCGCTGCGGGGCCGATCAAGGCTCCCGATGCCGCCGCCATGGCCGGCATGGTGAACAAGGGCGACGTCGCCTGGATGCTGGTTTCGGCCGCGCTGGTGCTGATGATGTCGGTTCCCGGCCTCGCCCTCTTCTACGGCGGCCTCGTCCGCACGAAGAACATGCTGAGCATCCTGATGCAGGTGTTCATGATCGTGTCGGTTGCCGGCCTGGTCTGGGCCTGCTGGGGCTACTCGATGGCCTTCACATCGACCAACTCGCCGCTGCCCTGGCTCGTCGGCGGGCTGGACAAGGCGTTCCTGATGAATGTCAGCAGCAGCACCTATGCCGCGACCTTCAGCAACAACATCTATCTGCCCGAACTGGTGTTCGTGGTGTTCCAGATGACCTTCGCCATGATCACGCCGGCCCTCATCGTTGGTGCTTTCGCCGAACGCGTGAAGTTCTCGGCGCTGATCGTCTTCGTGGTGCTGTGGCTGACCATCGTCTACTTCCCGATGGCCCACATGGTCTGGTATTGGGCTGGCCCGGACTTCCTGGCTGACGCGCCGACTGACGCTGGTCTGCTCTGGGGCTGGGGCGCGCTCGACTTCGCCGGCGGCACCGTGGTCCACATCAACGCCGGTATCGCCGGCCTGGTGGGCGCGATCATCATTGGCAAGCGCATCGGCTACCCCAAGGAACCCATGGCCCCGCACTCGCTGACCATGACCATGATCGGCGCGAGCCTTCTGTGGGTTGGCTGGTTCGGTTTCAACGCGGGCTCCAACCTGGAAGCCAATGCCGTCACCGGCGTCGCCTTCATCAACACCATGCTCGCCACCTGCGCGGCGGCGGTCAGCTGGGCGCTCGTCGAGCAGTTCCATCACGGCAAGCCGTCGCTGCTGGGTGCAGTCACCGGCGCGGTCGCGGGCTTGGTCGCCATCACCCCGGCTGCTGGTCTCGGCGCGCCGATGACCTCCATCGTCCTTGGCCTCGTTGTCTCGCCGATCTGCTACATCTTCGTGGCGTTCGTTAAGGGCAAGGTTGGATATGACGACAGCCTGGACGTGTTCGGTGTCCACTGCGTCGGCGGCATCGTCGGCGCGATCGGCACCGGCATCGTCGCGGCACCGTCGCTCGGCGGTCAGGGCGTGTTCGACTACACCGTCTTCCCGGCCGGCTTCAACGCCGACAGCTACTCGATCGCGACCCAGGTCGTCACGCAGATCAAGGCCGTCGTCTTCACCCTCGTCTATTCGGGCGTGTTGAGCGCGATCCTCTACTTCGTGATCGACAAGACCATCGGCCTGCGTCCGAGCGCCGATGCCGAGCAGGAGGGTCTCGACCTCTCCAGCCACGGCGAGCGCGCCTACAACTACTGAGATAGGCAGGGCGGCCCGCCTTAGAGGGCCTAGGGCCGCCCGCCACACGATGTTCCTCCTGCGAACATGCCTTGGGGCCGATGCGAAAGTATCGGCCCTATTTTTTCGCTTAGCGGGGGCGGGTCCAGAGCGTTGCGGGTCGGGGCACGGCGGCGGGCCAGCGGCGCGCGCGGCCGATGATCTGAACGCCGGCACGAGCAACCCATGCCAATTTTTCGTGCTTCGGCGTGACAACTCTGTCGTCCCAAGCCGCCCCGCCACGCCGCGCGACTTCGCGCGCGATGTCGCCATAGATGCCGGCCGCTGCAAGCACTGCCCACGCAGCCGTGAGCGGCAGCGCGCCTGTGCCGTGCCGCGCGCTTTCCTCATAGGCTGCCGCCATGTCCGCCAGCTTCCGTCCCAGCACGGTCAGGCGAGGTCGCGCTTCCGCGGTCATCAGGGTAGCGGGCGTCAAAGCCATCTCCGCAAGCCAGTCGGCGGGCAGATAGCAACGTTCCGCAGCCGCATCCTCGCCAATGTCCCGCGCGATGTTGGCAAGCTGGAACGCCAATCCCAGGTCGCAGGCCCGGTCGAGCGTCGCCTCATCATCCGGGTCGACGCCCATCAGCACCGCCATCATACAGCCGACCGCTCCCGCCACATGATAGCAATAGCGCAGCAGGTCGCCCTCGCTCTGCGGCCGCCAGTCCGCCGCATCGAGCGCAAAGCCGTCGATCAGGTCATGCGCATAGCGGGCCGGGATCGCGCATTCCCGCATGACAAGACCGAAACCGTCAAAGGCAGGGTCGCCAGTCGGCTCCCCTCGCAGCGCCGCATCGGTACGGGCGCGCATGTCCGCGAGGCGGGGGGGGCCGTCAGTCACGCCCGACAGCACGCCGCCATGATCCTGCCCGTCGGCAATGTCGTCGCACTTGCGGCACCAGGCATAGAGCAGCCAGGCGCGTTCGCGGGTGGTCGGGTCGAACAGCTTCGACGCCATGGCAAAGCTCTTGGACCCGCGCGCGATGCTTTCGCGGGCGTGGGCAACGAGGGCGGCGCGGTCGTGGAGCGAGGCGGAGACGGAGACGGTGCCTTGGGCATAGCCCAACCCTTCGGCGACGGCGCGCGGCGCCGCCCCCGAAGGGTCGAGGCTATCGGTCAAAGCCGGTCCGCTTTCATCGCGAAGATGGTTTCATGCGGCTGATATGCCGCCATTGCGTCCAGCAGCGCCTCGATACCGTCCGCGTGGATCAGGATGCCGGCATGCTGGGCCCGGATGAAGCCGGAGGCCACCATCTGCCGATTGAAGCCAATCAGCTGGTCATAGAAGCCCCGGATGTTGAGCAGCCCGACCGGCTTGTTGTGATAACCAAGCTGCGCCCAACTGATCGCTTCCCACAATTCGTCCATCGTGCCGACGCCGCCCGGCAAGGTGACGAAACCGTCCGACAGGTCAGTGAACATCTGCTTGCGCTGATGCATCGTCTGCACGACGTGCAGCTCCGTGCAGCCCTTGTGCGCCACTTCCGCGCCCACCAGCGCTTCGGGAATGACACCGATCACCTCGCCGCCCGCCTCCAGCGCCGCGTCCGCCACCGCGCCCATCAGGCCAAGCCGCCCGCCGCCATAGACGACGCCGATCCCCCGCTGCGCCAAAGCGCGGCCGACATGCCAGGCCGCGTCGATATAGGTGAGGTCGGCCGGCGTCGCCGAACCGCAATAAACCGCTAGTCTCTTCATTTATATCCTGCCCAGATCGTCCAGCATCAGCGCCGCCGTCGCCTTGGCGCTCCCCACCACGCCGGGGATGCCCGCGCCGGGATGGGTGCCGGCCCCTACCAGATAGAGGTTGGGAATGACATCGTCGCGATTATGCGCGCGGAACCAGGCGCTTTGGGTCAGCAAGGGTTCAAGGCTGAAGGCGCTGCCCTGGTGCGCGGCAAGGTCTCGACCGAAATCGCGGGGGGTGTAGTGGAACCGCGTGACGATGCGCGATCGAATGTCCGGTATCAGGCGATGCTGGATTTCATCCAGGATGCGCTCTGCATAAGCCGCGCCGAACTGGTCCCAGTCGATCGGCAGCTTGCCCATGTGCGGCACAGGCGCCAGCGCATAGAATGTGGAGTACCCATCCGGCGCCATCGACGGATCGGTGACGGTGGGATGATGCAGATAAAGCGAGAAATCCTGCGGCAGCACGCCATGGTCATAAATGTCCGTCAGCAACCCTTCATAGCGGGGACCGAACAGGATCATATGATGCGGGATGCCGGGCCAGCTGCCCTTGATGCCGAAATGCAGTACGAACAGGCTGGGCGACCAGCGCTTGGCGGCGAGCTTCTCGCCCTGCTTTTCTCCGCGTGGATGATGGCCGAGCAGGTCGCGATAGCTGTGCATCAGGTCGGCGTTCGACGCGATGGCGTCTGCCTCCCCCCGCCAGCCCGAGGCGGTGTGGACGGCCGTCGCCTTGTCGCCATAGGTCTCGATCCGTGTAACGGCGTCTCCCAGGCGCAACGTGCCGCCCAGCCGCTCGAAATGCGTCGCCATGCCCTGCACCAGACGATTGGTGCCGCCCTTCGCGAACCACACGCCGCCGTCCTTTTCCAGCTTGTGGATGAGGGCGTAGATCGCGCTGGTCTTCATGGGGTTGCCGCCGACGAGCAGCGTGTGGAAGCTCAGCGCCTCGCGCAGCTTCTCGCTCTTCACGAAGGAGGACACCATCGAATAGACGGAGCGCCACGCCTGATGCTTCGCCAGCGCAGGGGCCGCCCGGACCATCGACGCAAAGTCCAGGAAGGCGACATGGCCGAGCTTGCGATAGCCTTCCTCATAGACGGCGGCGGAATAGTCGAGAAACCGTTCATAGCCGGCGACGTCGGCCGGATCGAGCTTCGCGATCTCTGCGCGAAGCTGCGCCTCGTTATTCGAATAGTCGAAATTCGTGCCGTCGCGCCAGTTGAGCCGGTAGAAGGGCGACACCGGCATCAACGTCACATCCTGCGCCATGTCATGGCCAGACAGCCGCCACAGTTCCGCAAGGCAATCGGGATCAGTGACTACGGTCGGCCCCGCGTCGAAGGTGAAGCCGTCCTTTTCCCACATATAGGCGCGACCGCCGGGGCGATCCCGCGCTTCGACCAGGGTGGTGGCTATGCCGGCCGACTGGAGCCGGATGGCGAGCGCCAGGCCGCCAAAGCCTGCACCAATGACGATCGCTGTCCTGTTCATCAGGCGGGCGGGTTCCACAATGTTCGCATGGCGCTCCTTATGGGGACAGGCGGCTTGCCGCACAAGATGCGCAAACGATCAGCCGCGGTCGATCGTCCGGCGTAGAAGCGCTGGATGAGGGCAGGGTCGAGCCGATAGAAGCGTTCGAAAATGCGCCAGCGCTGGTCGGGCACCGCCGCGCCGAACAGCATCCGGCCAAGCATCCGGTAGTAGCCGCCCTTCCGCCAGTGCGCCTTCGCATAGGCCCGCGTGGCGGAGGCCAAGCCATCAAGCGGCTGATCCGCGAGCCAGAGCGCGAAGCGGGCGGCATCGGGCAGGGAATAGCCGGTCATAGGCTGAAACAGGCCCGCCTTTACCCCGGCGCGCGCAACCGAATCATGCTCGGGCCAGTATCGGTCGAAGTCTCCGCCATGGACTACCGGCAGCACGCCCTGCTCGCGATGAACGACGCTCCCCCGCCATCCCCTCTCTTCCGCATAGGCTGCAATCCTGCGGCCTATGGCGGCGACATCCAGGTCGGGCGAATCGCTATAATAGGTGTCTTCGATGAAGATTGTCCGGTCGTCCCACGGCAGCAGGTAGACGAAGCGATATCCGTCGATCTGATCCACCGTGGCATCCATGATGACCGGCCGATCCATCCCATGCGGTTCGGCGCAACGTACGCTATGGCCCACGAACTTTTGCCAGCCGCAGCGCAGGGCGCCCAGATCCCCTGCCCCTCGCGCATCGATGACCGCAGCGGCGGCAATATGGCGGCCATCCGCGAGCTGAACATGACTCGACGACATGTGGGTCACGCGCGCATTGGTCAGCAGCCTTTCGCCCAGCTTGCACCTTAATGAGACAGCGAAGTGGACAGCCGTCACGCTGTTGTAAGGCGTGCCCAATCGCCGGCTGTGACCGGGAAAATGGACGGCGTGCCCCTGCGGCCAGCGATGGGCAACCAGCGGGTCGACGAGCCAGCGATGCGCCTCCGCCACGTCGCCATCGAAGAAGGACCAGATGTGATTGCCGCCCGGCTCCTCGCCCTGCTCGATCAGAAGCAGCCGCACCTCCGGCCGGAGCGCCGCAAAGGCGAGCGCGATCAGGCCGCCTGAGAGGCCGCCGCCGATGATCGCCAGATCGCGTTCCAAATCCATGCCATGGTGGTAGGCCGGTGGAGGTCCGCGATCCACCCTTGTCTTTGGAACATATATAGTATAGGGGGGTATATTATGCACATTGTGGCGGACAGGGACAAATTGCTTGCGCGGGTTCGGCGCATCGCCGGTCAGGTCGCGGCTGTCGAACGACAGCTGTCGGGCGACGCTGGTTGTTCGGAAACATTGCAGCTTGTCGCCTCGGTCCGCGGGGCGGTGGGCAGCCTGATGGAAGAGTTGATCGAGCAGCATATGCGCGAGCATGTCGCCAGGCCCGGACTGTCCGACGACGCGAGAGCAGCGGCCAGCGAAGAGATGCTGGCGCTGATCCGCCGCTACGGGAAATGAAGGCGATGCACGACCCGCATCATTCCCATGGACATCACCACGATCATGGGCATGACCATGGTCATCCCGAGCACCATGATCATAGGTCGGCGGCCGCGGCCTTTGCGGAAGAAAGCCACTATTTCGACCATATCTACCTGGCCGACGGTCATGACCAGAATGAAAAGCGGACCCTCTGGGTCGTGTGGCTGACAGCGGCCACCATGGTCATCGAGATCGTCTTCGGCTGGCTCAGCGGGTCGATGGCGCTGCTGGCGGACGGCTTTCACATGGCGACCCATGCCGGCGCACTGGCCGTGGCGGCGGCGGCCTATCGCTTTGCCCGACGCCATGCCCGGAACCCCCGCTACACCTTCGGCACCGGCAAGGTCGGCGACCTAGCCGGTTTTGCGTCCGCGCTGCTGCTCGCGCTGACCGCCATCTTCATCGCGGTCGAATCGGGCATCCGGCTGTTTCAGCCGGTCCAGGTCGCGTTCGGGGAAGCCACGCTGGTCGCCGTCGTCGGCCTGGTCATCAACATCGCCAGCGCCTTCCTGCTGGGCCACGGCCACAGCCATGATGACGGGCATGGCCACAGTCACGCGGACAACAACCTGCGCGCGGCCTATATCCATGTCCTGACCGACGCCCTGACATCCGTGCTCGCGATCGGCGCCTTGCTTGCGGGGCGTTATCTGGACTGGTGGTGGATGGACCCGGCGGTCGGCCTGCTGGGGGCTGCGGTCATCGCCCGCTGGTCGTGGGGGCTGATGAAGGACACCGCATCCATCCTGCTCGATACCGCCGAACCTGTATTGACGGCGGCCGTGCGGCGCGAGGTGGAGACGCAGGGCGCTGTCATTCGCGACCTGCATGTGTGGCGCATAGGGCCACATGCGCATGCCGCGATCATCAGCCTTGCACCCGGAGCGGACGGCCCAGCCGTGCGCGCCCGCATCAGCGCCCTGCCCCGGATGGAACATGTGACGGTGGAATGCGGCTGACGCCCCTTAAGGTCGCACGTCCCAACGGATCAGGCTGACCTGCCGTGCATCGTCCACCGCAAGCTCGCCGAACGCACCCGTTCGCAGCTTTAGCGCCCGTAGCGGAAGGCCTGCCGCGACCAAGGCGAAGCGGGCCGCGCCGTTGCTGGTGACGAGCAGGTCGATCCCCTCGCCGCCTTCCGCAAAGAAGGTGCGCCATGCCTGTATCCGCGCATCGACATCGACGATCCAGCCGTCCGGCGGAATGGCATGTTCGTCCCAGCGGGTCAGCGCCTCCGCGCCGATCCTGGCAAGGACAGCGGCTTCGGGTTGATCCTCGTCCGGCCCATGGTCGATCTCGCTTAGCCAGTCGCATGTGCCGGCGCGCTCGATACCAACAGCCGCCGCGATAGATTGCGCCGTTTGCCGCGCCCGCTGCAACGGACTGGACAGGATCCGCCGCACCGACAGTTTTCCCTGCGCGAACCATTGGCCGAGTTGCTCCGCCTGGATCCGGCCCGACTCCACCAAAGGAATGTCGGTGCGCACTCCGACCCGCCGCGCTTGCTCGCCGCTGGCGAAGGTGTTGCCGTGGCGGATGATGAACAGTCGCCGCATTGTCGTTACAGGTTGGGCGTGGGGTCGCCATGGGCGGCGATGAGGGCCTCCACACGCGCGATATCCGCTTCCGTGTCGATCCCGCTACTGTCGAACAACGGCGGGTCGACCGCCACCGTCGTCACAGGAATCCCCAACTCCAGCAAGCGAAGCTGTTCTAGCCCCTCCAGTTTTTCCAGGCTGGTCGGCGGCGACGCCTCGAAGCGCCGAAGCGCATCGAGGGCATAGCCATAGAGGCCCACATGCCGCCAAACGGGCGAACGCGGCAGACTGGCACGCAAGGCGTCCTCGTCGCGAATTGCTGGGATGATCGTTTTGGAAAACCAGAGCGCGCGGCCGTCAGGCGAGCGAGCGCATGTCGTTCCGCTGAAGGGCGATCGCGTCTTGTGGTCGCGCAGCGCATCAAGCGCCGCCCAATCCAGTCCGATGACCGGGGTCGCGACCTCCGCGCCGGCCTGCAACGCGGCGATGACCGCATCGAGCGCGCCCCTGGGCTGAAAGGGCGAATCCCCCTGAAGGTTGACGACGAAACGGGGCAGGCGAGACTGCGACAGGGCTGCGGCCAATGCGCGGCCGGAGCCCGTCGCAATGGCGCTTTCGGTCATGATCGCGGTACAGCCGACCGCCCCGGCATGATCCGCGATTTCCCTGTCGTCGGTCGCCACGACGAGCGCGACGTCGGTTCGTGCATCGATGGCGGAGCGCGCCATGGCGATGGTGCGATGAAGCAGCGTCCGCCCGGCAATAAGGCGAAGCGGCTTGCGCGGCAGGCGGGACGATCCCGCCCGCGCGGGAATGACGACCAGAACGCTCAGGCAACCCCGGCGTGCAGCAGATCATGCATATGCACGGCCCCGACGAGCTTGCCATTGTCGCACACGAAGAGGAGCATGATGTTCTTTTCATGCATCAGGCGAAGCGCCTCCGACGCCAGTTCTTCAGGGCCAATGGCCAAAGGCGCGGCGGTCATGAAACGTCCTACGGATTCGGTCAGATTCTGCTTGCCGGTGACGGTCCGGCGCAAGTCGCCATCGGTAAAGGCGCCTATGAGACGGCCATTCCGGTCGACCACCGCCGTCCCCCCAAGCCGCGCCCGGGTCATTTCGATCGTGGCGTCCAGCAGCGAGGCATCTTCCCTGACGCTCGGAACGTCGCTTCCTGCGGCCATGAGTTCACGCACCTTGACAAGCTGCGCGCCCAGACGGCCGTTGGGATGGAATTTGTGGAAATCGTCGGCCGAAAAGCCGCGCATTTCCATCAGCGCAATCGCCAGCGCATCGCCAAAGGCCATTTGCACGGTCGTCGATGTGGTGGGCGCGAGCGCGTTGGGGCAGGCTTCCTCCACGTCCGGCATCAGCATGCACATGTCGGCGGCGAGCGCCACCGTGCTCTGTTCGCGCGCGGTCATCGCCGCCAAAGGGATGGCGAACCGCTTGCAATATTGAATGATGGGGCCAAGCTCCGTCGACTCTCCCGAGTGCGACAGCATCAGCACGACATCGTCAGGCGTGATCATGCCCAGGTCGCCATGACCCGCATCGGCCGGGTGCAGGAAGATCGCCGGCGTGCCCGTAGAGGTCAAAGTAGCGGTCATCTTGCGAGCGACGATGCCGCTCTTGCCGATGCCGGTGACGATCACGCGGCCCCGAACGTTCATTATGACGCCGACGACGCGCAGGAAGGTGGCCGAAAATTCCCGGTCGGCGAATCTCGATTCCAGCGCGTTCAGTCCTGAAGCAGCGATGGAAAGGCTGCGGCAGGCGCTTTCAACGATATGTCCGCCATTGCCAAATGGGATGATCTTCGAAGCTGATATCGACACGCGTTTGCCCTTTTTTCCGCATGCGCGACCGGGACACGGTCGTTCAGCGGCGACGGCCATCGGTTGCGATGCGCCGTCTCTCCTCGTTCCGCGACCCCCCTGGCCAACTCACCCCAGCTGGCCTGACGAACGACTTACGCGCTTTCAGACACTTATGGCAATCCATTTTGCATCCGCGAGATGACAATATGGCTAGAGCGTTGCATTTGCGCCGCTCTTCGTCGCCAGCCCGAGGGATGAGGGCGATGAACGGAATGATGTGACGGGACGTGCCGAGATCATCCGAGACGGTGATAGGATCGAAACCAGTCCACGAATTTCGGCACGCCCGTCTCGATCCCTGTGGTGGGCGCGAAGCCGATATCACGGGCGATGGCGCTGATGTCCGCATAGGTGGCGTGAACGTCGCCGGGCTGGATTGGCTGGAAGTCGATCTCCGCCTTTCGACCCAGAGCCTCCTCCAGAACCGCGATCAGGTGCATCAGCTCTTCAGGCCGGTTATTGCCGATATTGTAGAGCCGATGCGGCGCGCGGCTCCCGCCGGCCTTCACCGCGCCATCGTCCGCTGGCGGATGTTCCAGACAACCAAGCACGCCGGCGACGATGTCGTCGATATAGGTGAAGTCGCGCTGCATCCGGCCGTGGTTGAACACGGGGATCGGTTGCCCGGCGAGAATCTTCGACGTGAAGATCCACATCGCCATGTCGGGCCGCCCCCAGGGACCATAGACGGTGAAGAAGCGAAGGCCCGTCATCGGAACGCGAAAAAGATGCGCATAGGTCTCGCTCATCAACTCGTCCGCCCGCTTGGTCGCCGCATAGAGGGACACCGGGTGATCGGCGCGATCCTCGACGCGGAAAGGAAGCGTGTCGTTGCCTCCATAGACGGAGGAGGATGAGGCATAGACCAGATGCCGGATGCGGCGTTCCCGCGCCAGTTCGAGGACGTTGACGTGCCCCGCAAGGTTCGAGCGCACATAGGCGTGCGGATTGACGAGCGAATAGCGGACTCCCGCCTGCGCTCCCAGATGGACCACCGATTCGATGACCTGATCGGCAAGCGCCGCTTGCAACGCGCCCATGTCGGCAAAGTCGAGTTCGTGGAAGGTGAACAGCCGGCCATGCGCCGCCTGCAACGCGGCGATCCGATCACGCTTGAGCGAAACCGGATAATAGTCGTTCATATTGTCGATGCCGATGACGGCAAATCCCTGGGCAAGAAGCCGGTCGGCGACATGCATGCCTATGAAGCCCGCCACGCCGGTTACCAATATGGTCACGCTCTTCTTCTCCCCGTTGGATCGCAGCAAATCTCGACATGCCGTTCGCCGATAGCATAGCGGATGAAGCGCCGCACAGGCCATATGACAGCATCGTGGACCGGCGACTTAGCTTTTCCCTAATCTTTGTGGGCTAGAAGGCGGCCCCTATGGACATGGCCGCCCATCCTTCGCTTTCCGCGCCGTCTGCCGCGCGTTTAAACGGTCAAGGCGCATGGCAGGAGCTTGCTCGGAATGTCGCCGAGCCCAACGCCTTCTATGCTCCTGAACTGTTGATCGCGGCTCTCGACCACCTGGCGGACGACCGTCATGTGAGGGTGATCGAGGTGAAGGAGCGGGATCAGGTGATCGGGCTGCTGCCGGTCGTTCTGTCGCCCCGCCATGGCCGGTTGCCGATCGGCTGCGTCGCCAACTGGATGC
>JACESO010000040.1 GCA_013911745.1 Sphingobium sp.
GATCTGTGCGATGCGGTCCAGGTCGACCGGTGCACCTTCCGCTGCCATGCGGGCGGCGGGGCTGGCCGACGTCGAGGCTGCAGCAGATACGCTGGAGCCGGTGGCAGTGGATGCACGCGTCTTGCCGCTTTCACGCAGGCTGTTCGCGCCGATCGCGCTGCTGATGCCTTGGCCAACGGAGTTGATCATTGGGTTCAATCCTTCACTCGTCCCTACCGCCTATAACGGACAAGTTCAAAAATCATTAAATCCCGGAATGCGCACAACCCCCATTTCCACGACCTGCGCGAAAATCGGCGCGCTTTTCTTGTCTTCGCGCACGCGAATGGTCTCGCCGGCGGCGCCATCCTCATCCGCGACCATCATGCGCGACACGCTGAAAGCCGCATTGCCGGCCATCAACTGCACCGGGTCGCCCTTGCGCACCACGGCTTCACGCGGAGCTGCGGCGGCGGGGCGCGCGAACCGGGATGCGGGCACCGCGGCGGTGCGCGGCACCGGCCCGGCGGTAGCCGCAGCCCCGCCTGCCACCAGCGGCACGCGAATGCGCCAGCCCAGCGCGTCGCACTTCACCATTGCCGCACCGAGCACCGGTCCTTCGACAGTGGGCGTGGAAGGGCAGGCCGCCAGTCGCAGGCGACGATCGACCGGCGCAGCGGGGCCGCCCGGCTCACCGAGGTTCGCGCCCACGGTCATCGCGACCAGGCTGTCGATACGATCGAGATTCTCGAATTTCTGCTGCGCGAGCGCGGGCTGAACACCCGCCAGCATGGCGACGGCAGAAAGAAGGAACGAAGGGCGGAACACGGCCTGTCTCCTGATAAGGCGGACACTCTATGCCGCTTCATCAGCAAAATCCGTGCCATCCGGTATCAACGGGCACCGGAGGGCCTAGTCGCAATGCGGATCGTCTGCCCCCTGCCCGGCCCGTCCTGCGCCTGGTCCAGTCCGCGAATGACCAGGCGGTGCTGCGCCACGCCATTCGCGCGCAAGGCCCGCGCGACAGCGCCCAGCCGCGCCGCCGCCAGATCCCATCCGTCGAAGCGACGGGCGGACGAATCGATGCCGTCGCTGCTCAGTTCGATGCTGCCCTGCGATCCGCTATCGTGTGCGATCTGCGCCAGTCGCGCTCGCCCTCTCGGACTCAGCAGCGCCTCATCCGGCAGGAACAGGTCAGCGGCGCGCAGCTCGATGCCGCGTCGCACTGCCTTTCCCCCGAATTGTGCGCTCACCTGCGCCAGCATGGCATCGCGCTTGCCGCCGCTCGCCTGCAGCAGGACGAAGAAGCCCAGCAGCAGCAGCAGCAGGTCGGCAAAGCTGATTGCCCAGCGATTGCGCCGGGCGGCAGCGGTCGCAGCGGGGCCGGTCATGCGACCTCGCGGATCGTCGCGCGGCGCAGCGGCGCATTTTCGCGTCGCGCGATCAGCAGCATCCGGTCGGCAACCTCCTGCTGCCATGCCAGCTCCCGTTCCGACAGGTCGGCAAGGCGGGCGGCAATGGGCGCGGCGATCATGTTGGCGATGACGACGCCATAAAGGGTGGTGAGCAGCGCCAGCGCCATCGACGGACCCAGTTTGGCGGGGTCGTCCATTGCCGCGAACATGCCGACAAGGCCGATGATCGTACCCGCCATCCCCAGCGCGGGCGCGGCGTCGGCGATCGACAGCCATGATTTGTGGACGGCACCGTGGCGCTGGGCGCGATCGGACAGCGTCTGCGCCGCCCATTGCTCGAACTGTTCGGCGCGCTCGCAATTGGCGAGCTTTCGCGCGGCCTCGGTCAGGAAGGCATTGGCGGTCTTCACCCGGTCGGTGCAGGCAAGGCCGCGCAGCTGCGCCACCTGATCGATCTTCAGCATCGCGGCGCGCGCGCCATCGCGGGCGCGATCGGGGTCGGCGGTCAGCAGGGGCCGCAGCGCCGCGAAGGCACGCGCCATGGACGCCCAGCCATTCTGGAACAGCGCCACGAGCGCGATCCCGCCCAGCATCGCTACGAGAGTTACGGGATCGAACAAATGGCCGAAAATCGCGATCATAATGCCCGTCCCTCGTCATCCGCACCTGCGGCGGCAACAGCCTGCCGCCGGCCGGCAAAAACTTGCCGCCCTTGCCGCCCGCCTACGCACAAGCCCGGTTTCCCGCCGATTTCCGCACCAACCCTGCGTCACCCACGCAAATTGGCACGGCTCTTGCTGATTACAGGCTGGATCACCCGCAGGAGACGCCGTCAGGGTTCAGAACGGCGGGTGAAGGCAAAACTTTAGAGCGAATATGAGCATGTCGGTCGAAGACAATCTGTTCGGGATACACGGGAAAGCGCTGGCGCTGCGGTCGCAGCGCCTGTCCCTGCTCGCGTCCAACATCGCCAACGCCTCCACGCCCGGTTACAAGGCCCGGGACATCGATTTCGAGGCGGCGCTGAAGGAAGCCACCGCCCAGGGCGGCGGGTCCGCGACCAACGTGTCGAAGGCGGTGGACGATGCGATGGGCTATCGCGTCCCGCTCCAGCCCAGCCTGGACGGCAACACGGTCGAACTCAGCACCGAACAGACGCTATTCGCGGAAAATGCGGTCAAATATCGCACCACCCTCTCCTTCCTTGAGGGCCGCATCAACACCATCAACCGCGCGCTGAAGGGAGAATGAGCATGAGCAATCCGCCCATGAACGTCTTCGATATCGCCGGCCGCGCCATGAGCGCGCAGCTGGTCCGCCTGAACGCCACCGCATCGAACATGGCGAACGCCGGCAACGTCACCGGAAGCGCCGGCGAAGCCTATCGCGCGATCAAGCCGGTGTTCGAATCCGTCACCGACACGCCGGGCGTATCGACGGTGAAGGTCAAGAATGTCGTCACCACCAACGCGCAGCCGACCAAGCGCCACGACCCCAATCATCCGCTCGCGGACGCGAACGGCGACGTATGGGAGGCGGCGGTGGACGAGAATGCCGAGCTGGTCGACATGATCGAGACGGCCCGCATGTACCAGAACAACGTCCAGGTGCTGAACACCGCCAAGTCGCTGATGATGGAAACCATAAGGATCGGCAAATGACGACGACCACCGCCACCGATGGCGCGGGCCTTTCGGTCTATAATCCCAAGGCCAATGTCGGCACCGGCAGCGCGACGATGGACCAGTCGAGCTTCCTGACGCTGCTGACGGCGCAGATGCAGTTCCAGGATCCGTTCGAGCCGGTGAAGAACAGCGACATGGTGGCGCAGATGGCGACCATCACCAATTCGTCCGGCATCGCGGAAATGAACGCGTCGATAAAGGCGCTCGCCAGGGAAATGACCGGCACCCGGCTGGGCGACGCCGCCAGCTGGATCGGCAAGTCGATGCTGGTGAAGAGCAACATCGCCGCGCCCGACGCCGCCGGCACCTATGCTGGACAGGTCACCTTGCCCGCTGCGGTCGATGGGGCGTCGATCGATCTGGTCGATGCCGCCGGCAATATCGTCAAGACCATCGACATGGGTCCGCAAAAGGCCGGCGACGTCACCTTTTACTGGGACGGCAAGAATGACGCCGGCGAGACGGTCGCCACCTCCGCCCTCCAGGTCAAGGTCAATGGCGCGACGCCCACCAAGGTCGCGACCTGGGCAACCATCGCTGCGGTCCAATCGCCCGCCGACGGATCCTCCTCAAAGCTCATCACCGCGCTCGGCAGCTACAGCCCGTCCGACGCGATCAGCCTCATGTAACTTCTTCTAACCCATCCTTTTCACCCAAGGAGCAACGCCATGTCCTTCTACATCTCCCTCTCGGGCCTCAAGGCTTCGCAGGTCGATCTTGCGACAATCTCCAACAACGTCTCCAACGTGAGCAGCACCGCCTTCAAGAAGAGCAAGACGATCTTCGGCGACATCTTCGCCGCCGCGCCGATGCAGACCACCAACCAGGTCGCAGGCCAGGGCGTGCGCGTCCAGGGCGTGACCCAGCAGTTCACGCAGGGCACGCTGGAAACCACTGACAAGACGCTGGACCTCGCCATCGCGGGCGAGGGCTATTTCACCGTGAAGGGTGAGGATGGCACGATCAGCTACACCCGCAACGGCGCCTTCGCAGTCGATGACAACCGCTTTGCCGTCGACACGACCGGCGCGCGCATCCAGATTTTCCCCGTCGATCCGCAGACCGGCGTGACGACGATCGATCCCACGACGGCGACGCCCGCCAACCTCGTTGACCTCAACATCCCGACCAACAACCCCAATACACCGACCGCGCAGCTCACCAGCGTCGGCGTGGACAAGAAGGGCCTGGTTTCGGCAGTCTATGCCGATGGCAGCACGCTCTATCTGGGTCAGGTCGCCATGGCGTCCTTCAACAGCCAGGAAGGCCTGCGCCAGGAAGGCGATGCGCACTGGAGCGCCACCGTCGCCAGCGGCAATCCGCTGCTGGGCACCGCCAACCAGGGCATGTACGGCAGCGTCAACAGCGGCATGCTGGAACGCTCGAACGTCGACATCACCGACGAGCTGGTGGCGCTGATCGCCGCCCAGCGCAACTTCCAGGCGAACAGCAAGGCGATCGAGGCGGCCAACACGCTGACCACCACCATCGTCAACCTGCGCACCTGATCGAATAGGAGAAGGGGCAGCCCATGGATCGGCTCGTCAACACGGCGCTTACGGCGATGCGCGGCGCGATGGCGCGGCAGGCGTCGGTCGCGAACAACCTCGCGAACGTCAACACGGTCGGCTTTCGCGCGGAAATCGCCAATGCCGAGACGCGCTGGATCCAGGGCGACACCTTCGACACGCGGGCGCAGGCGTCCGAACAGGTGATCGCCGCCGACATGGCGCAAGGCGCGGTCACCGCCACCGGCAATTCGCTGGACGTGGCCATGGACGGAGACGCCCTGCTCTCCGTCCAGGCCGCGGACGGCAGCGAAGCCTATACCCGCCGGGGCGACCTGCGCGTCACGGACAGCGGCCTCCTCACCACCGGCGAGGGCCTTGCCGTGCTGGGCGAAGGCGGCCCCATCGTCCTGCCGCAGATGGACAGCATCTCGATCGCGCAGGATGGCAGCATCTGGGGCGTGCCGCAGGGCGGCGATCCCGCCAATCCGCAGCAGGTCGACAAGCTGAAGCTCGTCAACGCGGCCGGATCCAGCATCGCCAAGGGCAAGGACGGCCTGTTCCGCGAAGTGAATGGCGGCGCCCTCCCCTCCGATCCGCTGGCGACCGTCACGTCGGGATCACTGGAGGGATCGAACGTCAACGCGACCGCCGCCCTTATTCAGATGATCGAGGCCAGCCGCGCCTACGAAACGCAGGTCAAGATGATCGACACCGCCAAGCAGCTGGACGATGGCGGCGCTTCGCTGATGCGCCTCGACGGCTGACGATAATGGTTAATATTGGCACGCCTCTTGCTTTGATGCGTGCATGAGCAGCCCGACCAGGGGCCGCACCACGGAGAAGTCACGATGAGCAACGCCGCCCTTCATGTCGCCCGCACCGGCCTCGACGCGCAGAACACGAAGATGCGCGTGATCGCCAACAACCTGGCGAACGTCAACACGACCGGGTTCAAGAAGGACCGCGCCGATTTCGAGACGCTGGCCTATCAGCAGATCGTCCAGGCAGGCTCCAACTCCGACAGCGAAAACAAGTTCGCCAACGGTCTGAACCTGGGATCGGGCGTCGCCCTTCAGGGCACCAGCAAGATCAACACGCAGGGCACGCTGAACCAGACCAGCAACGTGCTGGACATGGCGATCGAGGGCTCCGGCTATTTCCAGGTGCAAAAGCCCGACGGCTCCATCGCCTACACCCGCGCCGGCAATTTCAGCGTCACGGCGGAAGGCACGATCGTCACCGCCGACGGCCTGCCGCTGATCCCGCAGATCACGGTGCCGCAAGGCGCGACCTCGGTCTCCATCGGCAATGACGGCACCGTGACGGCGACGCTGCAGGGCGAAAGCGAACCCAGCCAGCTCGGCCAGATCGAACTGGCGAGCTTCATGAACCCGGCCGGCCTCCAGTCGCTGGGTGGCAACCTGCTCGCGGAAACCGCCGCCAGCGGCACACCGCAGGTGGGCGTGGCGGGGCTGGAAGGCCGCGGCATGATCCGCTCGGGCTATCTCGAAACCTCCAACGTCAACATCGTGGAGGAACTGGTCGACATGATCGAGACGCAGCGCGCCTATGAGGTCAATTCCAAGATGATCAAGGCCACCGACGAAATGCTGCAATACGCCAACCAGAATATCTGAGCCTGATCGATGCGCCCCTCCCTCATCCTTGCCGCCCTCCCGGTCTTGGCGCTTGCCGCCGCTCCCGCCGACGCGGGCCGCAAGAAGCGCGACGTCGAACGCGAATTTTACGCGCCGACCGTGGTGGCTCAGCCGCCAGCGCCGGCGGCCAACGGTTCCATCTTCCAGGCGTCGATGGGCTACACCCCGCTCACCAGCGGCGCGCGCGCGACCAGCGTGGGCGACATCATCACCATCGTCCTCGTTGAACGCACGCAAGCGACCAAGAGCACCAGCGCCGACACCAGCCGCACCGGCAATATCGGCCTGACGCCGCCATCCACGGGCATCTTGTCAAAGCTCTTCTCGTCCAGCGACGTCGCGGCCGGCGGCCAGAACAGCTTCACCGGCAAGGGCGGGGCCAGCCAGTCCAACGCCCTGTCGGGCGAGATCACGGTGACGATCGCCGCCGTCTATCCCAACGGCACCATGCTGGTGAAGGGGGAGAAGGCGCTGACGCTCAACCGCGGCGACGAATATATCCAGCTGAGCGGCCTCGTCCGCCAGGCCGACATCGCGCCCGACAACCGCATCGCATCGACCCGCGTGGCCGACGCCAAGATCATCTACAAGGGCAAGGGCGAGATCGCCAATGCCAGCCGCCAGGGCTGGCTCCAGCGCTTCTTCTCCGCGATCAGCCCCTTCTGACGAGGGATTTGGATAGCATCATGACCCGCCTGTTCCGCTTCCTCCTCGCAGCGCTGGCACTCGCTTCGGCGCCTGCCGCCCATGCCGAGCGCGTCAAGGATCTCGGCAGCTTCCAGGGCGTCCGCCCGAACCAGCTGACCGGCTATGGCATCGTGGTGGGCCTTGCCGGCACGGGCGACGACAGCATCCAATATGCGACCGAAGGCATGAAGGGCGTGGTCTCGCGCTTCGGTCTCACCCTGCCGCCGGGCGTCAACCCGGCGCTCAAGAACGCAGCGGCGGTGCTGGTCACGGCCGACCTCCCCGCCTTCGCCAAGCCCGGCCAGCGGCTCGACGTCACCGTCTCTGCCCTTGGCAAGGCCAAGTCGCTGCGCGGCGGCACGCTCATCATGACGCCGCTGCGCGGTGCGGACAATGAAATCTACGGCATGGCGCAGGGCAATCTCGCCGTTGGCGGCCTTGGCGTTTCGGGCGCTGACGGCAGCCAGGTGTCGGTCAACATTCCCTCCGCCGGCCGCATTCCTGGCGGCGCAACGGTGGAGCGCGCAGTCGCGACCGGCTTCGACACTGCGCCGACCCTGACCTTCAACCTTGCCGAAGCCGACCTGACCACCGCACTGCGCGTCGCGGATGGCATCAATCGCGCCTTCGGCGACAAGCGCGCCAGCGCCGTCGATGCCGTGTCTGTCTCCATCGCCGCGCAGCCCGGTGCTGAAACCCGCATCATGATGATGGGCATGATCGAAAATATCGAGATCGCCCCTGCCGATGCGCCCGCCAAGGTCATCGTGAACGCGCGCACCGGCACGGTCGTCATCAACGGCGCGGTCAAGATCCATCCCGCCGCCGTGGCACACGGCAAACTGACCGTCAGCGTCAACGAAAGCCCCCGCGTCGTGCAGCCCGCCCCCTTCAGCCAGGGCCGCACCGCCGTCGAGCAATCGAGCAGCATCAGCATCGACGAGCAGAAAAAACCTATGGTTAATTTTAAAGGCGGGGCCTCGCTGGCCGATATAGTCAAGGCGGTGAACGCCATCGGCGCTTCGCCGGCGGACATGGTCGCGATCCTGGAAGCGCTCAAGCAGGCGGGCGCGATGAAAGCGGAACTGGTGGTGCTGTGATGCAGGTTTCTACACTTTCTGGCGCGTCGGCTCCGGCCGCCGCCAGCCAGCCCGGCAAGGCCGCGCTCGAAAAAGTCGCGCAGCAGTTCGAGGCGGTGTTCCTGCGCCAGATGATCGGCGCCATGCGCTCGGCGTCCCTCGCCGAGGGCATCACCGATTCGAGCGCCACGCAGCAGTTCCAGGACATGGCCGACGCGCGCACCGCCGACGCCATGGCCTCCAAGGGCGCGATGGGCATTGCCGAGCTTCTGATCCAGCAGTTCGGTTCGCGCGTCGCCCCTGCACCCGCCGACAAGCCTTCTCCCACGGCGCCCGATGGCCCCACCCCGGCTGAAGGCGCATGAGCGACCTTTTCATCATCGGCGCATCGGGAACGAAGGCCTATCGCTCGGCGATGGCCGCCATTTCCGAAAATATCGCCAATGCAAGCACCGCCGGCTATGCCCGCCGTTCCGTCTCCACGATGGAGTCCGGATCGTCCACGGCGACCATGGCGACCTATGTCTCTCGCGCCAATTTCGGTGGCACGCAGGTCAGGAGCATCAACCGCGCGGCCGACCCCTATCTGGACTCCACCATGCGGTCGACCGGCATGGCGCTGGGCAGCGCAGCGGCGCGCCTGCGCTGGCTGAGCGACGCGGAAAACGCGCTCAACGACAGCAGCACCGGCATCGGCCAGTTGATGAGCGGCATGTATCAGAATTTCGAGAAGCTGGCCGCCAGCCCGTCGGACAAGTCGCTGCGGGTCACCACGCTCGACAGCATCACCCGCGTCGCGCAGGCCTTCAACCAGACCGCGTCCGACCTTCAGACCGTGTCCAGCGGCATCGCCACCGAAGCCCATTCGTCGATCGACACGATCAACGAATCCCTGTCGGCACTGGCGAACATCAACAACAGCCTGCTTCGCGCGCAGCCGGGCACGTCGGCCTATGCGCAGTTGCTGGACAGCCGCGATTCCGCGCTCCAGGATCTGTCCGCCAACCTGAACGTGACCGTCACTTTCGGCGCGCATGACAGCGCGCAGATCACCTACGGCAGCCAGACCCTGGTCAGCGGCGATCAGGCGGCGAGCGTCGCCGTGACGGCGGGCACGGATGGTCGACTGTCTTTCGCCCTGGCCGGCGGCGGGGCCCTCGACACGCCGGCGAGCGGCACGCTGGGAGGGCTTTTCTCCGCAGCCGGGACGGTGGCGACCCGGCGGGAAAGCCTGGATACGCTGGCGGCGCAATTCACCGCAGACCTCAATGCCTGGCACGCACAGGGGCGGACGGACGCCGGAACCGCGGGCGCGCCGCTGCTGTCGGGCACGACCGCAGCCACGGTCACCGCGCTGATCAGCGACCCGACGGCGCTTGCGACCCGGTCCACCGACGGCAAGCTCAACGGCAACCTGATCGCCGCTAACACCGTCCTGCGCGGTAACGGCAGCGTCGAACAGAATTGGACGGCGCTCATTTCCACGCACGCGACACTGCTTGCCTCGACCAAGGCGGAGCATGACACCGCCACCAGCCGCAACGATCAGGCCGTCGCCGCGCGCGAATCCGTCAGCGGCATCGATCTCGACATGGAGGCGGCCGATCTGCTGCGCGTCCAGCAGGCCTATTCGGCCAGCGCCAAGGTGCTTCAGATCGCCAAGGAAACGATCGACTCCATCCTCAACATCATCTGACCGCGAAGGGCTGACCCATGGTAGGCATCACCAGCAAGATCATGATCGCCGAAATGCGCCGGCAGCAGCAATTGTCGCAGGGCATCGTCGACGGGCAGACCGCCATTTCCAGTGGCGTGTCCCTGACCAAGCCATCGCAGGACGTGCTTGCCTGGGTCCAGCTGTCCGAAGTCGGCCGCGCCCAGGCGCAGCAGTCCGCCTGGCAGTCCAATATCAGCTATGGTTCGGCCCGCGCTGGCAATGCCGAGGCTAACCTCTCGGAAATGGATAATCTGCTGAAGCGCGCGCAGGAGCTGGTGACATCGGCCCGCAACGGGTCGCTGAACGACACCAGCCGCGCGGCGTTGACGGAGGAATTGTCGACCATCCGGGCAACCGTCAACGAACTGCTGAA
Source organism: Sphingobium sp. (assembly GCA_013911745.1). GTDB lineage: Bacteria > Pseudomonadota > Alphaproteobacteria > Sphingomonadales > Sphingomonadaceae > Sphingobium > Sphingobium olei. The sequence continues at coordinate 10,105 of JACESO010000040.1, forward strand.
CCAGAAGGATTATCAGGGCACGCCCGTCTTCGACGACGGGCAAAGCGTGCTGGTGCCGGTCAGCCGCGGCCTCAATCTGGCCGTGGTCGGGACGAGGCAGGAAATATCGGAAGGCATCGACGTGAACGGCACGCCGATGTCGATCGACGACATCCTTGGCCAGAGTATCGCCGCGATCCAAACCGGCGGCGACGCCGGCATGGAGGCCGCGTTGAAGGCTGTTCAGGCGGCGCAGGGCCACATCGTCCTTGAACAAGCCAAGCAGGGCGTGCGCGCCGATCGGCTCGAAACGGTGGGCGATCGCCTGACCGATGTGGACCTCGACCTGGGAGACCGTCGCGAGGATCTGGAATCGACCAATCTGCAGGAAGTCATCTCCCGCGTGCAATCGCAACTGCTGCAGCTGGAAGCGGCGCAATCCGCCTTCGCCCGCATCAACCGCCAGACGCTGTTCGACCTCATCCGCTGAATAAAAAAGGCGGCGACTTTCCTAAACCGGATGTCAACCAGGCCGTATTAACCATCTCACAGGCATCGGGTGCGATGCTCAAACGCTTGGCGCCTTCGGGCCATTTTTCGGGGATATTCATGTTCGCAATCATCGGCCTGGTCGTCCTGCTCGGCATGGTGTTCGGCGGCTTCATCTTCACCGGCGGCGACATCGGCCCCGTGCTGCACGCGCTTCCCCATGAAATGATCATCATCGGCGGCGCGGCGGTCGGCGCGCTCATCATCGGCAACAGCGGCGCGGACCTGAAGGCGCTGGGCGGCGGCCTCGGCAAGGTGTTCAAGGGGCCGCAATATAAGAAGCAGGATTTTCTCGACTGCATCTTCCTCGTCAGCAAGCTCATGAAGACGCTGCGGGTCGAAGGGCCGGTGGCGCTGGAGCCGCATATCGAGGATCCGGCCAGCTCGACCATCTTTTCCGAATATCCCAAGCTGATGAAGGACAAGACCCTCATCCACCTGATCAGCGACACGCTGCGCCTGGTGGTCGTGTCGTCCGGCACGCTCGATCCGCATGCGGTCGAGGAGGTGATGGACAACAGCCTCAAGACTCACCACCACGAAGCCTTGAAGCCCGCAGACAATCTGCAGGGCCTGGCCGACGCCCTCCCCGCGCTCGGCATCGTCGCGGCGGTGCTCGGCGTGGTCAAGACGATGGGCTCCATCGACCAGCCGCCTTCGGTGCTGGGCGCGATGATCGGCTCGGCGCTGGTCGGCACCTTCCTGGGCGTGCTGCTCGCCTATGGCATGGTCAATCCCTTCGCCAATCGCTGCCGCGCGGTGATCGAGCAGGACGGCGCCATGTATCATGTCGTCAAGCAGATCATCATCGCCTCGCTCCACGGCCATCCGCAGCCGCTGGTGATCGAAGCCGCGCGCTCCAGCCTGATGCACGCCAACCAGCCCGGCTTTGCCGAGGTGTTCGACGGCATGCGGGGCAAATAAGCGATGGCCGAGAAGAAACGCGGCGCGAACGAGCCTGAACCAAGGCCCATCATCGTCAAGAAGATCATCGTCGACGGACATGGCGGCCATCATGGCGGCGCGTGGAAGGTCGCCTATGCCGACTTCGTGACGGCGATGATGGCCTTCTTCCTGCTGATGTGGCTGCTTGGCGCGACCACCGAGAAGCAGCGCAAGGGCCTGGCCGACTATTTCACGCCGACGCTGGTCGAGCTGAAGATGGCGTCGGCCGGATCGACCGGCCTGATGGGCGGCGACAGCATGATGAGCAAGGAAAACTACCCGACCACCGGCGGTCAGGGCAATCTCGCCATCACCATCCCGCGCGACGCCACCGGCACCAAGGATCAGGGCGGCAAGGCGATGCGCGCCGCCGACCGGCAGAAGTTCGAGGCGATCAAGAAGAGCCTTGAGAATCGCATGGCGAAGAAGGGGCTTGCCAAGCTGCGCAAGAACATCCGCTTCACCGAAACGCGTGAAGGGTTGCGCATCGACCTGATCGACGAAGCCGATTTCGCCATGTTCAAGTCCGGCACGGACCAGCTGGTGCCGCAGGCGCGTGCGCTGATCGCGGAAGTGTCGCAGGCGCTGCAGACCATGCCCAACCCGCTGATCGTGCGCGGCCATACCGATGGCCTGCCCTACGCAGCCGGACGGACGATGAACAACTGGATGCTGTCCTCCGCGCGCGCCGAATCGACGCGCCAGGTGCTAAGCCAGAGCGGCATCCCCAATGCCCGCTTCGCCCGGATCGAGGGGGTCGCCGACCGCGAGCCCTTCATCAAGACCGACGTCTATGATCCGCGCAACCGGCGCATGTCGATCATCCTGGGCTGGACCCGGGGCGGCGCAGGCAGCGACGACAGCGAGATGGACGCGGAAACCCGCGCCGCCATCAAGGAACGCGACGATCCGGTCCGGGTTGCGCGGGAGGAGACGCGCAAGCTCGACATGGGCGGCACTGGATTGCCCAGCGGCGTCCAGCTCATCAACCCCACCGCCGGCAGCAAAGAAGGCAAGGTCGGCAAGACGAGCAAGCACTAACGTTCCGGCCATTGGGGCCGGGCCGTCAACAGCAGGGCCGTATTGTACGGCTTGACTGGCGGAGAGGGTGGGATTCGAACCCACGGTACCCGTAAAGGCACACCGCATTTCGAGTGCGGCGCATTCGACCACTCTGCCACCTCTCCGCAGAAGGTTCGGCGCTGCCGACCCGGTCGAGCGGCGGCCATTAGCGAATGAAATCACCGTTGCCAAGCGGCCAGGCGGGTATTTTTCTTGTGTCGTGCAACAACGCCCCTAAATTGGGCGTATGAAAGACATGATCCAGAATTTTGGCTCCGGCAGCATCTTCGGCGCGGGCGTCACCGCGCCCCCCATCGTCCACGCCCGCTTCAGCATCGGCGACGTCGTCAAGCATCGCATGTTCGGCTTTCGCGGCGTGGTTTTCGATATCGATCCGGTCTTCGCCAACAGCGAGGAATGGTATGACGCCATTCCCGAAGGCGCCCGGCCCGACAAGCATCAGCCTTTCTACCACCTGCTGGCGGAAAATGGCGAATCCAGCTATGTCGCCTATGTGAGCCAGCAGAATCTGGACGCGGACGACAGCGATGAGCCGGTCGACCATCCGGCGATCCTGGGCATGTTCGGCGCCTATGCCGATGGCAAATATCGCCTGCGCCCGCTCCACCGCCATTAAGCGGATCGCCCTCGTCGCCGCGCTGGCCTGCACCGGCGTGACGGCGGCGGTGGCGCTCCCTGTGCGTCCGCCCGCCACGCCCAACGCGGACCCGGTCTTCCCCTTTTCCAATGAGGTCGAAGCGTTCGCCAGAGCCGACGCCAGCGGCCCGGCGGTGGCCGACGCCGTCCTGTTCCTCGGCAGCTCCAGCATCCGCCTCTGGGACATAGCGGCCAGTTTCCACGACATCGGCACGGTCAATCGCGGGTTCGGCGGCGCGACCACCGCGCATGTCCTCCATTATTACCGGCGGCTGCTGCCCACTGTGCCGCCGCGCGCGGTGGTCGTCTATGTCGGAGAGAATGACCTCGCCGCCGGGACGCCGCCGGATCGGGTCGCGCGCGACATCGCCGCCCTGCTCGGCCGCCTGCGCAAGGATTATCCCCGCGCGCCCATCGCCTTCCTGTCGCTCAAGCCCAGCCCGCTGCGCTGGGCCTTGCACGAAAGGATGACCGCGGTGAATGCCAGCGTCATCGACCTGACGAAGAAGCTGGACATCCGCTATCTCGATGTCGGCCGGCTGCTGCTGGCGCCGGACGGCCTGCCCGACGCATCCCTGTTCCGGCCCGACGGACTGCACATGAACGCCCGTGGCTATCAGCGCTGGACGGCCAGCGTTGACGCCTGGCTCGACAGCCTGCCGCCGTCCTCCGCCGCGCGGGCGAGCGCCTCCTGACACTTTACGATTGATCCACGCCCTCGCAACATTATTACCGGAGCTTTACGACGAGCGGACAATCGAGGGGAGTCGCCGGTGGCAACGGACAGAGCAGCAAGCGGAGCGATGGCGGAACTGACGCTGCGCGGCGTCATTCTCGGCGCGCTCATCACCCTCGTCTTCACCGCGGCGAACGTCTATCTGGGCCTCAAGATCGGCCTGACCTTCGCCACCTCCATTCCGGCGGCTGTCATTTCGATGGCGGTACTGCGGCTGTTTTCGACCGGCACGATCCTGGAAAACAACATCGTCCAGACGATCGCCTCCGCCGCCGGCACGCTGTCGGCGATCATCTTCGTCCTGCCCGGCCTCGTCATCATCGGCTGGTGGCAGGGCTTCCCCTACTGGCTGTCCGCCTTCACCATCGCGCTGGGCGGCATATTGGGGGTCATGTATTCGGTGCCGCTGCGCCGCGCGCTCGTCACCGGCTCCGACTTACCCTATCCCGAAGGGGTCGCAGCCGCCGAAGTGCTGAAGGTCGGCGCGGGATCGCGCGAGGGGCTTGAGGAAAATAAGCGCGGCCTGGCCGCCATTCTCGCCAGTTCGCTCGCCGCCGCCGCCTTCTCCATCGTCGCCAAGACCCGGCTGATCGCGGAAGAAGCCGCCACCTTCTTCCGCTTCGGCGCGGGCGCAACGTCCGTTTCGACCAGCTTTTCCATGGCCCTGATCGGGGTCGGCCATCTCGTTGGCCTGTCGGTCGGCGTCGCCATGTTCATCGGCCTGCTCATCAGCTGGATCGGCCTCGTCCCCTATCTCACCGCGCCGCTGCCGGCAGGAGCGGACCTCGCCGACATCGTCGGCACCGCCTTCCGCATGAAGGCGCGCTTCATCGGCGCAGGGACGATCGGCGTGGCGGCGATCTGGACCCTGCTCAAGATACTGGGACCGATCGTCAGCGGCATCCGGTCCGCGCTCGCGGCCAACGCCACGCGCAAGGCGGGCAACGCCGCCAGCCTGGACATCACCGAGCGTGATCTGCCCATCGGCATAGTCGGCGGCACCATCCTGCTGACGCTCGTGCCCATCGGCGTCCTGCTCTGGATCTTCGCGCAGGGCGGACCGATCGCGGCCAACCCGGTTCCGGTCATCGGCCTGACGCTTGCCTATGTGCTTGTCGCAGGCATCGTCATCGCGTCGGTCTGCGGCTATATGGCGGGATTGATCGGCGCATCCAACAGCCCGATCTCCGGCGTCGGCATCCTTGCCGTGCTCGGCGCGTCGCTGCTGCTCGCCGCCCTCTACGGGTCGGGCGGAGACCCGTCGCAGACGCAGGCACTGATCGCCTATGCGCTGTTCACCACCGCCATCGTCTTCGGCATCGCCACCATCTCCAACGACAATCTTCAGGATCTGAAGACCGGCCAGCTTGTCGGCGCGACGCCGTGGAAGCAACAGGTGGCGCTCGTGCTGGGCGTCATCTTCGGCGCACTGGTGATCCCGCCCGTGCTTGACCTGCTCAACAGCGCCTTCGGCTTTGCCGGCGCGAGCGGCGCGGGCGCCAACGCCCTGCCCGCCCCGCAGGCCGCACTCATCTCCGCCTTGGCGAAGGGCGTGCTGGGCGGCGATCTCGACTGGAACCTCATCGGCATCGGCGCGGGCATCGGCGTGGTCGTCATCGCCATCGACGAAGCGCTGGGCCGCGCGGGCAAGCTGCGCCTCCCTCCGCTGGCGGTCGGCATGGGCATCTACCTGCCGATGGCGCTGACGCTGCTGATCCCGGTTGGCGCGCTCATCGGCCATCTCTACAATCGCTGGGCGCTGCGCCAGTCGAACCCGGAATTTGCCGAACGCATGGGCGTGCTGATGGCGACCGGCTTCATCGTCGGGGAAAGCCTGTTCGGCGTGGCCTTCGCCGGCATCGTCGCGGGCACGGATAGTGACGCGCCGCTGGCGCTGGTCGGGGAAAGCCCCTGGGCGGTGCCGCTCGCCATCCTGATCTTCACCGCCGTGATCGCGGGCCTCTATGTCCGGCTCCGGCGCTGGGCCGCCGCCCCGCTGGCCTGACGCCCTGTCCTAAAGGGAAGCGGAAAAACCGCCCGATTTATGCGCTTCTCTCCTTTTGACGGCAAAAGGAGAAGGAAGGCCGGCATGAGCGATCAGGAACCCGACCGCGTGACGCTGGGCGACGAGGCGTCCATTCTCTACTGGACCTACCGCTTTGACGTCTCGCGCGAGGAGCTGGAGGAAGCGGTCGAGACAGTCGGGGACAGCGCAGCGGCGGTCGCCGCCTATCTCAATGTCGATCCGGCGCAGCGGCGCGGATAGTTCGCCCTTCCCGCGCGTTGCCTTTTTCGAACCGAGAAAGGAATTGCGCCATGACCCAGGATCATCAGCCCGACACATCGCGGGAACCCGCTGAAGGCCGCCCCGACATCCCTCCGCCCGAACAGGGATCACCCGGCGGCGACAGCGGCGAGGTCGATGAGGAGACGGCGAAGCGAACCGAACAGGGCGAGCATGAAGACCCCAACCCGCTCGCGCCGCCGGTCAATATAGAAGCGGGAAGCTGAACCATGACGGCCGCGCAGGAACCGCCCGTTCCCGCCGACCTCAAACGGATCAGCCTCGACGCGCCGCTTGATCGCCAATATTGGTCCAACCGCTTCGACGTGCCACCCGCGCTGCTCGAACGGGCGGTTGGCGCGGTGGGGAATGAGGTCGATGCCGTCGCCGCATGGCTGCGCCAACAGGAAGAAGACGGCTGACGAAAAAGAGGCGGCGGATAGGTTCCGCCGCCCCACACTAATCCAGGTGCCTCCGATCAGAAATTCACGCGAACGCCGCCGCTGTAACGGCGTCCGAACCGTTCCCATTCGATCGTCTGGTTCGTGACGCTCTTCGTCGGAATGCCTGTCGCGGTCAGCAGGCTTGCAGGATCGGAGAAGCGACGCCCCGGATGGTTGAGCAGGTTCGACGCGTCGAAATAGATTTCGACATTCTTGGTGATCGCGTAGCGCGCCGAAAAATCCAGTTCGTCGTCCGAATCCCAATAGGTGTCGCCGCCATCGGTCAGCGTGTCGGCGATCGTATCCAGCCACTTGCTGCGGTTCTGATATTGCAAGCGCAGCGACAGGCCATATTTCTCGTAATAGCCGCCGATATTGTAGACGAAATCGGACGTGCCGGGCAGCCGCACGTTGCGCGCGGGGATCGCGCCGACGCCAGGCTTTTCCACCTTGCTGTCGTTCAGCGTCACGTTGGCCGAAATGCCGAAGCCGCCCAGAAATTCGGGCAGGCCCAGATCCTGGGTCCAGGGTTCGAGCTGCAGCTGCGCCGCCGCCTCCATGCCGAAGATGCGGCCGGTGCCGCCATTGACGATGCCGCTATAGACATAGTCGGACCGGTCGATGCCGTTGCTGTTGAGCGCGGTCGAATTGAACGTCCGCGACGATGTGTAGAGCACGTCCTCGATCTTCTTGTAGAAGGTGCCGATCATCAGATAGCCCTGCGGACGCAGATACCATTCGAAATAGGCGTCCACGCCATAGGCGCGTTCGGGCTTAACGGCAGGGTTGCCGCCCGAAATGGTGCCGGCGGCATCGTTGACGACGACGTTGGGCCGCAACTGGTCATAGTCGGCCCGCGCAGCGCCGCTGTTGAACGACAGGCGCAGCTTCTTCGTGTCGTCTATATCATAATTGACGTGGAGGCTGGGGAAGGCGAGCGTCTGGCTGGCCTCGGCCACGACCAGGCCGGGCGTCGCGCCGATCGTGCCGATGGCGCGCCCCTCATTCCTGATATGCTCGACCCGAACGCCGCCCACGACGCTGCCCCAGTCGTAGCGGACCGTGCCCATCAGATAGCCGGCGAACACCTCTTCCTTGACGTTGTAATTGTTCCCGCTGTTGGGCGTGAAGGCGAAGGCCTTCTGCGCCGCCTGCGACGCCGCCCGCATCTTGTCCTGGTCGAAATAGCGGAACGTATATCCCATCGGGATCTTGCCCAGGAACTTCTGGTCCAGCGAGAACTGGTTGTAGTCGGTAGGCAGGACCGTCGCCGCCTGCGCCGCGTTCAACGTGATCTGGTTTTCATCCGCGATCTTGTTGCGGCGGTCATATTGGAAGCCCGCCTTCAGCGTCGCATCGTCCAGTTCGCGCGCCAGCACGACGCGGCCGGTATAGGCCTTGGTCGTGTCCACCGCATCCAGCACCGTGAAACCGCTCAGCGGCTTGGTAAAGCTGTCGACCGCCGTTACCTGCGCGCCCGCCGTGTAGCGCGTGGCCGCGCCGGTGCCGGTCTGGACGGTGTTGAAAAGCGTCAGCCGCGAATGGTTGGGATCGGTGAAGTCATAGGCGACCGTCGGGCGCAGGGTGCGGGTCGACGGGCTGTCCCAGGTCGCTTCGCCCACCACCGAACGGTCGTCCTTGGATTCGGTATAGTTGCCGACCCAGCTCAGCTTCCATCCGTCGGCGATGTCATGGCTGCCTTCCAGCGTGTTGGTGAAGACCGACTGGCGGAACGCGCGCAGCGTCGAACGCTGACGAATGTCGATGCCGTAGATGATGCCCTTCTGCGGCAAATTGCCTGCACAGATGTCGGCATAGCCCGACGTCGTGTTGGCCGTGCTGGCGCCGCAGGCCGCGCTGCTGTTCGACAGGTCGGACTCGCGGTCGTCGAGGTCGAATCGGTAATTGTCGCGCGCCTCGTCGTCGGTGAAGATGGTGTAGATGGACCGCGCCGAAATGGTGTTCCGGTCGTCCGGCTTCCAGTCGAGCCGGCCCGACACCGACCAGTTCTTGCGGGTCAGGCGATACAGCTTGTTCTCCGTCTCATGCACCCAGAAGCGGGTCGCGTTGCCGGGGCGCTGGTCGCGCGACACCCGCTCATAATCATTCTCGAAATTGTCGGTGATCATGTTGCGTTCGTAATAGCTGCCCGACAGCAGCACGCCGATCTCGCCGATGCCGGTGTCGAACCGGTCGGACACGACCATATTGGCTTCATATTCCTTGCGGTCGCCCAGTTCCGCAAAGCCAAGGCCCGCCTTCCCCGCCAGGTGGAACCCGTCATAGTCGAAGGCCGAACGCGTGACGACGTTGACGTTGCCTGCCACCGTCTCGCCGGGCATGTCGGGCGTCACCGCCTTCGACACGATGATCTTGGCCGCGATGGCGGACGGGATGGAATCGAACCGCGCGTCGCGCCCTTCCGGGCTCACCACATTGATGCCGTCGAACGACAGGGTGGTCCAGGTCTTCGGGCTGCCGCGCAGGTTGATGTAGCGCGCCTGGCCCTGGTCGCGCTCGACGCTGATGCCGGGCAGGCGACTGGCAGCCTGCGCGATATTCTGGTCCGGCAGGCGGCCGACCGAATCCGACGCCGCGACCGTGACCAACGAGTCCGTATTCTTCTGGATTTCCAGCGCCAGCGCCTCGGACTCCGCGATCGGGCGCGTGCCGGTGACGACGATCGCCTCCGCGTCCGCCTCGGCCGCCGGCGTCTGTGCGATGGCGAGGCCGGCAGGCGCGGCTGCGCTGGCAAGCAGGCACAGGATCAGGTCGCGGCGCACTGGCCGCTTGCGCGTGGAAGTCATGGTTGGTCCCCCGTATGGATCGCGCCTTGTCGGCGTTCCGGGCGGCACTTAAGCGCCGCCTGCTACGTCCAAATGACCCTTTGAAGTCAGTTCGATTTCATTCCCCGCGCCTTTTGCGACAATAGTGTCACGCAGGAGTCATCATGCTGTCACCACCGCTCTTCAGCAGGGCCGCGCTATCAGATCGGGGGATTCATCCATGTCCAGACGCCTGTCCATGGCCGCGCTCGCGGCCGGCCCGCTCCTGCTCGCCGGCTGCGCCACGGGCGAAACGGAGGTGCCCGTCGCCATGCGCATCGCCAACGCGACGCCGGCGGTCAGCGTCACGGCACGTGGGGAGACGACCCCGGTCGGCACGCCCAACGCCGACGCGGCCGACGATCCCGCCATCTGGCGCAACGCCGCCGATCCGCTCAAGAGCCTGATCGTCGGCACCGACAAGAAGGCGGGGCTCTATGTCTATGGCATCGACGGCCAAGCGCGCGACTTCCTCGACGCGGGGCGCGTGAACAATGTCGACCTGAAGGACGGCGTGGCGATCAGCGGCACGACCGGGATCCTCGTCGCGGCGTCCGACCGCAACGACATCGCCCATGCGAAGATCGCGCTGTTCCGCCTGGATCCCGCGACGGCGAAGCTGACGGCGCTCGGCAAATTGGATGGCGGCGCGGGCGAAGCCTATGGCATCTGCCTTGGCCGCGACGAAGCGGGCCTGTCCGCCTTCATCGTGCTGAAGGACGGCACGATCCACCAAGTCCTGATCGATGCGTCCGGCGCAGCGCCCACCGGCCGGATCGTCCGCACGATGAAACTCGGCACCCAATCGGAAGGCTGCGCGGTCGATGACCGCACCCACATCCTCTATGTCGCGGAGGAAGATGTCGGCCTCTGGCGCTTCGACGCGCGCGCGACCGGATCGACCACGCCGACGAAGATCGCTGCGGCGGACGGCCGGAACCTCGTCCCGGATGCAGAAGGCGTCGCCATCGCGCCGATCGGCGCAAAGGACGGTTACGTCCTCGTCTCCAGCCAGGGCGACAATGCCTATGTCGTCTACCGCCTGCGCGACGACAGCTATGTCGGCCGCTTCCGCGTCGTCGACGGCACGATCGGCGGGTCGAAGGAAACGGACGGGATCGAGTTGATGCTCGGCGATTTCGGCCCGGCCTATCCCGGCGGCCTCTTCATCGCGCAGGACGGCCATAATGCAGCCGCGGCACAGAATTTCAAGCTGGTCGCCTGGGACGACATCGTGAAGGCGCTCGGCCCCAAATAGGAAAAGGGGGCGGTGGATCGCTCCACCGCCCCAGCCCTTCGGCGTTAGCGCTTGCCGGCGAACCAGGCCGCCAGCGGTGCCTTCAAGCGTCCGCGCGTTTCGATCCGGGTCTTGATCGAAGAGATCGCCCGATCGACGACCTTGCGCGATTCCGGCGTCAGATACTGGGTGGCATAGGCATCCAGCTTGGCGGCCATCGCCGGATCGGCCGACCCGCCGCCCAGCCGCGCCAGCGCCTGGCTGCGCGCCGATACGTCGATCAGCGCCTCATATTGCTGGCGATGCGCCAGCACATAATCGACCGCCAGCATCGGATGCTCGTAACCCACCGCGCTGATGATCGCCGCGCTGGTCGTCTTGCCCGGCTCGTCAGTCAGCGCCAGGTCCAGTGCCTGAGCGGCAAGCTTCTGGTCCTTCGCCCCGCCCAGCAGGGCATAGGTGCTGCTCTTCTCCAGATCGGACTTCGCGCCCTTCGCCATGGCGCGCAGGCGGTCCCAGATCGCCTGATCGGCATTCTTGGCGATGATCGACAGCCATGTGTTGCGCAGCGGCCCGTCAAGCGCCGTCGGATCGGTCGTTAGCGCGGCGAACCGGCGATTGGCTTCGGCCACCACCGCCTTGTCGCCCATGTCGCCCAGCGTCGATACCAGCGACTGGCGCAGGACGGGAACCTGCGGGCCTTCGCCAGCCTTGGGATCATAGCCGATCGACGCCAGCACCGGCGTCAGCTTGCGCGAGGCATAGGCGATCACCCGGCCCTGCGCCGCCGCGTCGCCGTCCAGCATGTCATAGGCGCTGCTGAGGTAGGACGGCACTTCGGCCATCACCGCAGGCGTGGCCGACGCCGGCACCGCGTCCACCAGATCCAGCGCCAGCCCGATCGGCTGATAGCCCCCAAGGCCAAGCTGGAAATTGTCCGCGAGCAGGCCGGTCTGGTCGATGCTGGCCAGCTTCGTGAAGTCCTTCGCCAGCGCCTTCACATTGGCTTGCGGATAGAGCGAGCGGAAATAGCCCGTCTGCCCGGCATTGACGATGTACGCGCCGCAGCCCGGCAGCGTGACCTGGCCGTTGCCCTGAAGGATCAGGCGCTGCGCCTCCCCGCCGATCGTCTGCGCCTTCACCGGCACGTTCCACTTGAGCGGCGTCTTGCTCTTCTGGTCGCGGCTGAATTCGCCCTGGCTCAGCGTCAGGACGGTCTGGCCGCCCTTGCACTGGGCGCTGTCCACCTTGACCAGCGGGATGCCCGGCTGGCTGGTGAAATCGTGGGCGATGCTGACCAGCCCCTTCGCGCCCGCGCCCTCGACCGCCTTCCACAGGTCGTCGGTGACGGTGTTGCCGTAAGCGTGCGCCTTCATATAGGCCTGAATGCCGGCCTTCCAAGCATCCTCGCCGGCATAGCCTTCCAGCATGGTGATGACCGCCTCGCCCTTCTGGTAGGTGATGGCGTCGAACGCCTGGTTCACCTGATCGACGGTCGTGATCTTCTGCACGACGGGGTGCGTGGTGGCGAGCGAATCGAGGCTCATCGCCGCCTCCCGCCCGTCGACGCGGGTCAGCAGCATCTCCCAGTCGGGCTGCAGCTTGTCGGTGACCTTGGTCGCCATCCAGCTGGCAAAGCCCTCGTTCAGCCACAGATCGTCCCACCAGGCCATGGTGACGAGGTCGCCGAACCACTGGTGCGCCATTTCATGCGCAACGGTTTCGTAGATGCGGCGCTTGGTCGCTTCGGACGTGAAGCGCGGATCGACCAGCAGCGCGCGTTCGAAGGTGAAGATCGCGCCCCAATTCTCCATCGCGCTGAAGAACTGGCTCTGACCCGGCCCTGCGACATTGTCGAGCTTGGGCAGCGGATAGGGCACGCCGAAATAATCGTTATAATAGGGCAGGATCGCCGCCGACGCGTCGAGCGCCAGCTGCGCCTTGCCGGTGTTGCCCTTGCCGGTGATCACGCCGACTTCGGTGTTGCCCGCCATCTTCGTCGCGCGGTCGAGTTCGCCAAGGCCGAAGAAGAGCAGGTAGGACGACATTTTGGGGCTGGTGCCGAATGTCACCCGCGTCTTGCCGCCGCCCAGGTCCGTGGACGATTTGACGGGCATGTTGCCGACCGCCATCTGTCCTGTCGGCACCACGGCCGACAGGTCGAACGTCGCCTTGTAGCTCGGTTCGTCGAAGCTCGGCACGAAACGGCGCGCGTCGGGCGCCTCGAACTGGGTGAAGAGCGCGCGCTTCGCCGCGCCGGCATTGTCCGTATAGTCGAGCGCGAACAGGCCGTTCGCCTGTTGGTTGATGACGCCCGCATAGGCGATGGCGAGCTGATAGCGGCCCGGCGCGACCGGCTTGCCGAAATCGAGCGTCACGGTCTGCGCCTCGGCATCGACCTTCGCCGTCCCCTTGACCGGCTTGCCGCCCGCGCCCGTCAGCGTGACCTCGCCGAAGCTCAGGTCAGCCGCGTTCAGCACCAGCACGGGTTGGCTTTGCGCGACCGTCACGTCGATCACCGTCTTGCCGGTGAATTTGAGGTTGGCTGCGTCCGGCGTCACCTCGATCGCATAATGGCTGGGCGCCGCGCCGCGCGGCAGCTGCGTGGTGACGCCGGCGGCGGGTCCGGCCGGAACCGTGCTCTGCGCCATCGCCGGGAAGGCGAGCGCGATGGGGGCAGCCGCAACCAGCAGCGGCAGGATCTTGGTCAAGGACATAGGCGATGGGACTCCGACACGTCTGAAC
>JACESO010000041.1 GCA_013911745.1 Sphingobium sp.
TTCAAAAAGGGCGGGTCGCACCATGCGGCCCGCCCTTTTCATATGTCCGCGCCGGGCGCAGTCAGGCTGTCAGAGGCGAAGACAGGGACATCGGGGTCGAATGCGGGACAGCCCTCGTCCTTGTGCGGTTCGTCAGCCTGGGGTCGCCAACGGAGATCAGCGCGTAAGGCTGCCTCCCATCCGGTTCGCCGCGCAGGATCGGCAGCCCAAGCAAGGTTGAGCCGTTCAAACCTGCTTCGCCGGCGATCAGCGCGAGGCAGCGATCCGTCACCAGCCAGCCAGCGGGAAAAAGCCCCGCCTCCACGCCATCGTCCAATGCGGCCTGTATTTGCGCAATCAGCCGCCTGGACCGCTTGATCTTACCGAACATGCCTGCCTCATCCTCATGAGTCGTTCGTCGGGATGGTGCCGTTGACACAATCCAATGTCTACTCATTTAATTGAGATTCGCGACGACCGGCATTTAATATGCGAGCGACGGAGAAGCGGCGTTGCGTTATCCGTCTCCAGACCCTAAGGGACCAGCGGCCGGGGAGTAGCGCAGTCTGGTAGCGCGCCTGCTTTGGGAGCAGGATGTCGCAGGTTCGAATCCTGTCTCCCCGACCACCTACCCTTGCCATGGCCTGCCATGGCTTCTCACTTGAGCCAAAAATCGGCGGATAAGCGCGATTTAGGGTTGCCATGCCTTCTCATACATTCTCTTATAAGCTCATGGCATGGGAAGACATCAGGGGGGCATTGGGTTTGGGCACGGGAGTCATCGGTTGCTGACGGACGCGGCCTGCCGCACCAGCAAGCCGGGCGAATCCGATTACAAGCTGACCGACGCGCAGGGGCTGCACCTCTACGTCACCAGGACCGGCTACAAAAGCTGGAGGCTGGCATACAGCTTCCTCGGCAAGAAGAAGCGGATCGTCTTCGGCCCCTACCCGGCCATCTCGCTCAGGGAAGCGCGGGAAATGCGCGACGACGCGCGGCGTCTGCTGGCGCGTGGCATCGACCCAGCGATCGACAAGCATCAGAAGAAGGCGGCCGCGCTGGCGGCGTCGGAGACGACCGTCGAGATCGTGGCCCGCGCCTGGTATCAGGAACGATCGGGCATGTGGAGCCGATCGCATTCCGACCGGACACTCAACATGCTGGAGCGCGAGGTGTTCGCGTCGATCGGCGGCCTGCCGATCACGGCCATCACACGGCCGATGATTGTGCAGCAAGTCAAGAAGATCGAGGCGCGTGGCGCGCTGGAAATGGCGCGGCGGTATCGCACCACGCTTTCATCGGTGTTCGACTATGCGCGGGGGATGGGCTTCGCACTGGACAACCCGGCGGCGGACGAAATCCCGGTGAAGGTCGCGCCGCTGAAGCGGCATCCCGCGCTGACTCAGATCGAGCAGTTGCGCGCCATGCTCTGGAAGATCGAAAATGCTTCCGGGCATCCGATCGCCAAGCTCGCCTCACGGCTAACGGCGCTGACAGCCGTGAGGCCCGGCGTGGTGCAGGCGACACCATGGGCGGAATTCTCGGACATGGACCGCGCCGATCCGATCTGGAGGATTCCGGCTGCCCGGATGAAGCTGACGGTGCAGGAGAAGCTGAACAGCCTGATGGAGCATCCGGTACCGTTGGCGCGGCAGGCGGTGGAACTGCTGGACACACTGAAGCTGCTCACGGGACATTCGCCCTACGCTTTTTGCAGCCCGAACAGCCCGCAAAAGCACATCAGCGACGTGTCCGTCTCAAAACTCTACCGGCAGGCCGGGTTCGCCGATCAGCACGTCCCTCATGGATGGCGCAGCGCCTTCTCGACGATCATGAACGAGATCGCCATGAAGGAGGAGCGGCCGGGCGACCGCGTCGTCATCGACCTGATGCTCGCCCACCGGCAGCGCGGTATCGAACCGATCTACAATCGCTCCGCTTACATGAAGCGTCGCGCCGAGATCGCGCAGGAATGGGCCGACCTGCTGCTTCTCGGCTTTCCCCCGGTTTCGTCCATTCTCATGACGCCGCGCAAGTAACGCGGCGGGAGGCACGCGCATGAGCGCCGCCTCCATCGCGCGAGATACGCGCAGGCTCATCAGGGATGCCGGCGGCAAGCTGGGCGGCAAACGCCGCGGCGCCGATCCGGTCTGGCGGCATAGCTTCGACGTGGACAGCCGCCAGGCGGACGTCTTCCGCCCGATCGCCGATGGGACCAAGGCCGGTGGCCTTGCCTGGGCTGACGATTACCTTCGCCTCGCGAAGGAATATGATCTCGTCCACAAGAAGAAGGGCGAGCGCAGCCCCCTCATGGCGAACGGCATTCGCGTGCTCGAGGTGCTGCTCCGCGAATTTCTCGACTTCAAGACCGGGCAACTGGACCCGGCGATCACCGCGCTGATGAAGCGTACGGCCCTTTCAAAGAATGCGGTGGTCGATGCGCTCAAGCGGCTGCGCGAACATGGCTTCCTGGATTGGGTCCGACGAAGCGAGAAGACGACCAACGTCGGTGAGGCCGGCCCCCAGCGCATGCAGGCGACCAACGCCTATCATTTCGACATCGGCCGCCTCGGCCGCGCAGTCGGTGACGCTGGCAAGGCCGTCAAGGCGCGCTTCCTGAACCTCAGAGAGGCCCGCCGCCGTCGCGCGGCTAAAGCCCCGGTCCCTGCCAACCCCACGCCCCACGCGGCTCCTGCGGCCGAAAAACCCACCGATCCCGCGCTGGAGGCGGCCCTCAAACGGGTCGAAGCCGCGGGAGAGGCGCGAGTTTGGAAATCATGATGTTTACCCTCACAGGGGTTTAAGAGGATAAGGAATGGCCTAGTCGGCCATACTACGGCGCACCCTTTGCTCTGCACTTTGGCACCCCCCACTCTCCTTGGCAGCGGGGGACGGGGAGGCTTTGGCCTCCCCGCTTGGCTCCCCAGGGGGACCAAGAGGTCGGGACGGTCCTTTACCCGCCCAGGACAGCCCCGGCGGCTTCGTCGAGCGGAAAATTGGCGATCAGGAGCTCGCCCGCGCGCGTCGCATTTGTGCCGGAGGCGACGGTGTAGGTCACACCGACGCCGCGCATGTGGAACGGCGAAAAGACCGCGCGCGCGCCGGGCGTGTCGTTGATGGAGAGAAGGAACTTGCCGCGGATGCCGAGCAGCTGCTCGGCCAGGCGCTCGAAGTCGGCCCGATCGAAGACGCCGGCACCATAATCCTCCTCGCAGTTCCAATATGGCGGGTCGAGATAGAACAACATGCCGGCGCGGTCATAGCGCCGGATGAAGTCGCCATAGGGCAGCCGCTCGATGACGACCGGCTGAAGCCGGTCACGGATCGCCGCGAGCGTGGCGCGCAGCCGCGCGAGATTGAACCGGGCCGGCGATGTCGTCGAGACGCCGAAGTTGCGCCCGACGACCTTGCCGCCGAACGCCAGGCGCTGGAGATACAGGAAACGCGCGGCGCGCTCGACATCGGTGAGGGAGGCTGGGTCGATCGACTTCAGCCGGTCGAATTCCTCGCGGCTCGCCGGCAGCCAGTCGAGCTCGTCGACGAGCGCCTGATAGTGACGGCGCACCACGCGGAAAAGCGTGGTCACGTCGCCGGAAATATCGTTGATCGCTTCGAAGCGCGGGCGCGCAGCGCGTCGGAAGAAAATGCCGCCCATGCCGACAAACGGCTCGGCATAGCCGTCATGATCGACGGACTGGATGATCGCGCAGACCCGGCGGGCCAGGTTGCGCTTGCCGCCTAGATAACCGGCGGCAGGAGATACGGGCATGACGTTGGTAAGGGACAATGAAGTTGCCTCATTCGGCCGCTCAACCGGCGGTCTGAGTGCGGGCTCGGTGGCCTCGTCGGAAATCCTTATTCAGGGGGCCGCTGCGCGGCCGAGGTGAGCAGCTGAGAGAGTCTTCCACGCGACAGCTGCAGCCAGGCTGCAAACCCCGTTGCCGGCCGCCCGGGATCGCTCCACCCGATCGGCCACCCCATCATCTGATCGGAGAAGCGCGGGTTGGAGGTCAGGTCGGCGATGAAGGATCCTGTCCCACTCCTGAAACTCACCCGGACCCGGGGGGAAGATGCGGTCGATCTGGCGGCAGGCGTCCAGCCCAGCGCCTTCATCGTCAACCACAGCGACGTCCAGCTGCGCGCCGACGTGCTGAGGCCGAACTGTCCACCACTCCCCATCGAGCAGTCGAAAGGCCCCGTCATTGTCAGCGCCTGGTCCGCAATCACCAGATCCGGAAAATATCCCCCGTCGCTCGCCGTTGGCGTGGGCCAGCAGGAAGACCCGCCGGCGCACATGGCTTGCGCCCGCTTCTCTCGCCGAGAACATGCCTGCCTTTGGTGTGTAGCCCATGCCGCGAAGCTCTGCGGCGACGTCGGCAAGTCCCAGGCTGATATGTCCCTCGACATTTTCGCAGAACACCCATTCTGGTTGCACCTCGTCGACGATGCGGGCGACTTCGGGCCACAGGTGCCGGGGATCTTCTTCCCCTCGCCTTGCGCCGGCGAAGCTGAAGGGCTGGCATGGATAGCCGGCAGAGACGATATGAACGCGGCCGCGCCATGGTCGGCCGTCGAAGGATTTAAGATCGTCCCAAATAGGCGCTGGTGCCAGGGACGCGTCTTCCATCCTCGCCACGAGAGTGGCCGCCGCATGAGCTTCCCGCTCGACGAAAGCCACAGTGCGATATCCGGGCTCTGCGATATGCA
This sequence comes from Sphingobium sp., assembly GCA_013911745.1. Lineage (GTDB taxonomy): Bacteria > Pseudomonadota > Alphaproteobacteria > Sphingomonadales > Sphingomonadaceae > Sphingobium > Sphingobium olei. Next base: position 4,687 of record JACESO010000041.1, read on the forward strand.
GGCCGAGATCGAGGCCTGCATATCCTGCGCAGAGAGAGATGCCGCGAAGGTCGTTAGGTTCGGTACGTAGATCCACAATGTTCAGCTCCAAACGGTCGCTCCGCCGGCGATCTTGGAGGGCTCATGGGCCTGAAGCAGTTGAAAGAGCCGCAGCGGCGGCACTTGATCTCGATTGTGCCGGCGATCGCGTCGACAGCGGACTTGAAAAGCAATGCGCGGCACGCGGCGCATTTGTTTGAAATGCAGGCAGAATCGTTTGACGAATGCATGGAGGCTCTCCACAAGCCCGCCACCCGTATGCGCGGGTGCGGGACGGCCAGTCGGCCAGCTGTGTCGTGGCGAGCTCTGTTCTCGTCGGTTTCCGGTCTAGACCACCGGCAACCCCCGCTCCCGGCGCCGATCGGCGCCATGCGCGGCAGGAAACACGTTAAATCATGTGATCAGCATTTCTCCCCAGCGCGCCAGCAGGCTGCGGCGTTGGCCGAGCATCTGCGCGCGGTTGTAGGCAGCTTCGCTTTCGCTGGTCACGCCCTTGAGGGCATGGCCCAGCACCAGGTCGATCGCGGATCGCTCCGCCGGGAAGCGCTCATTCATCACCGTGGAGAAGGCGGCGCGCCATCCATGGGGAACGTGCCGGCCTTCGAAGCCTGCCCGCTTGTAGAGCCGACCGATTGCCGCCTCGTTAATCGGGAAGATCACATGCGAAGAATGGGTATCATACCCATTGTCGCGGACGGACTTCAGCACCGCCACGGCTTCAGCGCTGAGCGGTACCAGATGGTCGTTCGCGGAATCGGACTTCCTCGCCAGCTTCAGCTTCATGCGCGCCGCCGGAATGCGCCACAGCGGTGCGTCTCCGTCTAGATCCTCGATCTCGCCCCAGGTTGCGCCGATCAGCGCCCCCAAGCGGACAGCCGTCAGGGCAAGAAAGCGCGAACCCAGGCGCACGATCGGCGGCCCGCCAGCGCGCTCGCATGCGGCAAGCAGCGCGTGCAAATTTGCAAGATCCGTGAGGGCCGGCTGCCGGCGGGCTATCGGCGTCGGCCGAAGCGCGCGCGAGACGAGGCCGGCGGGATCCTGCTCGACCAGGCCCTCGGCTATGCCAAAGGAAAAGACGGCCGAGATCCGCTGGCGGATTCGGCGCGCCGTCTCGATCGATCCGCGCGCCTCGACGTCACGCAGGATCTGCAGCACCGCCGGCGCGCCGATCGCGCCGATCGGCAACGCGCCCAATTCGGGGAAGACGTCGCGCGCCAGGCTGTCGATGACGTCGGCCGCGTGGCGCGCAGTCCAGCGCTCCAGCTGCACCGCATGCCATTCCCGCGCCACCGATTCGAACGTGCGAATTTGCACGGCGACTTTCCGGATCGATGGATCCACGCCCTGGGCGACGAGCCCCCTCGCCTCCTCGGCGCGATCGCGCGCGTCGACCAGCTGCAGGTCCGGCCACTGGCCGAGGGTGAGCAGCTTCTCGCGTCCGCCCATCCGGTACCGGAGACGCCAGCTTTTCAGGCCGTTGGGCTTCACGAACAGGAACAGCCCGCGCTCGTCGAATTTCTTATAGGCGCGCGACGACGGCCGCGCGGCTTTCACCGCGGCGTTGGAGAGGGCCATAGGGGCTCCGTTTAAGTTTCTGGACTTGATTTGCGGGCGCAAACGACCGCAGTACCGACCCGATTTGAGAGGTCGGAACGATGCAGATTTATGGCTACCAGGGCGGCACTCAGCGCATTGTCGCGATCGTCCAGGGGAAGCGCAAAGTGATCGCTTGGGGCGATGATATCACCGAGGCGGAGTTAGCGCCTTTCCGACAGGAGTACGGCTGTGCCTGGATCGAGCGGGTCACCGATGAGGAAAGTGAGCGGGCAGCCTTCCCCACCTTTGGGGGGCGGGCCTGACGACGGACAACCCCTCCGTCGACCAATCCGGCAAAACCCCGGATAATCGTGATTTTTGAAGCGTGCCGCGTGGGGCAGGTACCCCACGCGATACCCCTGATATTCTGCTGAGACTCTTCGAATTCGAGCGACGCCCCGGAGCTATTCTCCGTAGGTGCCGAGAGCTAAAGAACTGTACCGAACAGGGGTGCTAGTTTGGGTGCGACCAACTCCGCCCCTTCGTAACTCAAATGATTGCTCTCGGACATCAGCGGCTTCAGATTGCCATAGACCATGCAACCTTTGCCGTGGCCCGCACAAAGCACTTCCATCGGATCGACAAATGCTCCCGCTGGCACGATTTTGCTGGCGGCACGGTTCCACTCGCCGTCATACTTGGGCGGCAAGGCGAAATCCTGCGCTTCACCGTGCGTTAGGCCTTCGATGCGCTGGTAGAGTAGAGGCATATTGTTAAAGTCATATTCTGGGTTGTCACCCACCAGCGCGACCGTCACCCCTTTTGCTCTAAGCTGCGCAATTGTAGCCTTCAGCATTTCGAGGCTGGTCTGCCCACCCTCCATCATCGGCCGCCAGTGACCGAACATTACGACACGCTTGACCCCATAGGTCTTGATGATGTCAGGTACGCGGTCGTTGCCTGGACGGCAGTAAGGCCGGTCATTCACCGTGACACCGAAGATTGGCGGGCATCCGGCCGTAGCGTACATGAGAATGCTGCCGACCGCCTTGGGCGCGATGATCTCTTTGATTGCCCGGCGGTACTGGTAGGCGTGTGAATCCCCCCAGACAAGCGTGACTGGACCGCTCTTCCGTGACAGGAAGCAGCGATCTTCCTCCCAATGTAGAGCGCCCTCCTTGACCAGGCAGACAGGTTCGCCGGGAAGCGGCTTGTCGGCGCGGGCAATCGCTGGAGCAGAGCTATCGAACCTTTGGGGCACGCCAGCCGTGACGAACAGTGCAAGCCCGAAAGCCCCGAACGCGGCGATGCCCGCGCCCGCTCCAACGAAAATTGCCTTCTTCTTCACGCGTTCTCGGGATCGGAAAGGACGTTCCACAAAACGCCAAGACAGTACTGCCGCGGCGAAGGTACCTGCGGCAACGCCCGCCATCATTCCTGGCGACAATGTCAGGGTCAGATAGAAGTAGCGCGCAAAGACGATCAGCGGCCAGTGCCAGAGGTACAAGGAATAAGAGATCAGGCCGATGAACAGGACTGGTTGGACGGATAGCACGCGCGCCGCGAGCGTGTTGGAGTGAGACGCCCCAGCATGGATAACCAGAGCAGCCCCCAGGCAGGGCCATAGAGCGTTCAAGCCGGGAAAGCTGCTCTCCTCCGTCAGAAGGAACACGGACGCCACGATCATCGCGAGCCCTGCGGCCGATGCGACCTGCGCTGACGTATTGCTCCGAATGGCCGGCACTGCCCCTTGGGCGACGAGCGCGCCCAACAACAACTCCCAAGCACGGCTTGGAAGCAGGTAATACGCAGCGCTCGGCGCCAGCTTCACCATGGCGATGCTGACCACGAAAGACAGTACCGCGAGACCGAGCGTCCATGGGATGAAGCGCGCCTTGGCATAGCGCATCACGCCCCACAGAAAGATGGGGAGCACGATATAATACTGCTCCTCCACAGCCAGCGACCAGGTGTGAAGCAAAGGCTTCAACTCGGCCGCACCAGCGAAATAATCCGTCTGAAGCCAGAAGAGGATGTTCGAGGAGAATGCTGCGACGGCGACGGCGCTGGACCCGACGTCCTTGTAATCGTCGGGCAGGAACATGATCCAGCCAGCGAGCAACGTGAACGCGACCATGACGAACAGGGCTGGCAGGATGCGTCGCGAGCGGCGCTCATAGAAGTCGATGAGCGAAAACTGCCGGGCCGCGATATCCTTCTGGATGCCGGCGCTGATGAGGTAGCCGGAGATGACGAAGAAAACGTCGACCCCGACGAAGCCGCCACTGAACTGCGCCAGGCCAAGATGAAAAAGGATTACCGGAACGACTGCGACGGCACGAAGACCGTCAATGTCCGACCGATAGCTGATGCCGTGCGGTTTTTCGCCCACTTATGCCCCCGTCGCGCCTATATCGCGGTTGAAACCGATCCCCCTCGGCCGCGATTCGCGCTAATCTATAAGGATTGCCACGTCCCTGCATCATAGCTTTGATCCGGAACCGTAGATGAAGATTAAGTGGTTCATTTTAGGATTTGGTGCTGCTTCGGTTGCCATTGCTGTTGCAGCGGCGGTGCGTCACAGGTGCGAGGGTTTTTCGTGGCCCGGTGGCGCGTCGGCCGCAGTGGTTCTCACCTATGACGATGGCTTGCCATCCCAGATGATGAACGTTGTGCCGGCGCTCGACCAAGCTGGCCTCAAAGCTACCTTCTTTCTGATCGACGTGCCTGACAGCCGGCTGTCCGCTTGGCGGGCCATCGCCAAGCGCGGGCACGAGATTGGCAACCACACTCGATTTCACCCGTGCCCCACTGGCTACACGCCTGCTGTCCCCGGGCACTTCACCGACAACTATCCCGTCTCGGACATGATTGGCGAGATAGGCGATCAGGAGCGAAGGCTTGCGAAGATCGACGGCAAGCCGAAGCATAGCTTCGCTGCTCCTTGTGGGAACTGGATAAGCGGCGGCAAAGACTATCTTGAGCCCTTGCGGCACACAGGCATGGTCACATCCGGTCGAGGAGTAGCGGCATCTTCCAGCGCGGCGCAGATTTGTCGCTCATCATTCGACCGAATGGATGTTCCCGGTAGGGTTTTTGCCGAGACGTCGAGCGCCGGAAGGATGGTCGAGTACATCGAAGAGGCCGAACGCAATCACGGGCTCGCTGTGCTCGTCTTTCACGGCGTTGGCGGCGATCACAGTCAGACGAGCGTTGCAGCGCATAACGATCTGCTTCGTTGGCTGGGGCAGCATCGACGAGATCTGTGGATCACTACCTTCTCGCAGGCCGCTGCCGTGGCGTCGAAGCAAGCGGCCCGCCCCCTATAAGGAGCGGGTCGCTATTTACGCCGCCCGGGTTAGCAGCTTCCAGTCCGGCGACGCCGGCGATCCGACGTTGATGTACTGGTTGCCGTTGGTGACATCGGTGAAAGTCGAGCCGATTGGCGTCTTGTTGAGGCCGGTCGCCTTGAACGTCAGGTTGACGCCATTCGCCGTCGCGGTCGCCGGAGCGTCAAGCGTGACTGTGCCCGCGCCGATCGACAAGACGCGCGCGCCACCCCGCACGCTGTTGCCTTGGGCTGTCATGCCGACGACGATACCGGCCGTGCTGCTGAGACCGCTGATGACGGAGGTATCGACCGAAGTGTTACCCGTCGCCGCGATCGAGGCATTGCCACTAACGGGCGCGCCGGCCGCTTTGATGTCGTAGCGACCGCCCCAGCCCATCTTGGCCGCAATGCTTTCGTCCCAAAAGTCGACATTGCAGCGAGGGCCGGCATCGTTCGCGGCAAGGCCGGCACCGGTGAAGAGTGGTCCAGTGATCTTGTCTGCCCTACCGCGAACCGTGTTGCTCGCATCGAAATAGGTGCCGATCTGGGCGACCTCGTTGATCGAGAAGACCGCACCGCTGTTCCGGTTTCCGTTCGACACCTCGAGATCAAAGGTGCAGTTTCGCGAATAGGCCAGCGTGGCCAGACGTTGCGTCCCGTTGCTGGCTGCTCCGCGGTCGATGAATTTGGCTCGAACGGTGCAGCCGTCATTCATCTGCCCCTGACCGCTCGATTGCGCGCCGATGCGCAGCGGCGCGCCTAGCGGACTGACATAAGCTGTATTCCCGGTCGCGAAGAAAGATGTGATCGTAAGATCTACGCTGCTGCACCTGTCCATGCGCAGATCGGCGTCCCGGCTGCTATCGGTCACGACCTTGTCGCATTCCATCGAACCGACCGCAAAAAGGTTGATGGCTGTTCCGCAAAGGACCGTATTCAGGATATTCCCGCGGATATCGTTTGCGAAATAGGTGTGAAAGCCGAAATATCCGCCCACGACCTGGATCTCGTTGAATGTGTGGTTCAGGCCGTAATAGCCGATCGCAAATTTGCTCCCATAAGTCGCGTCCCCCGACTGCATTCCCCCGCCATGCGTCCGCAGCTTGTGGATGTAGGTGTCGCCGGTTAGATTCTTGAGCGGGCGGTAGACTGCGCCCTGCCAGTCCGCCTCCCAGGCCGCCACAACAGAAGCGCCGACGCCGGTGCCGCCGGTGAGCTTGTGGGAGAAGTTCCCGGTGAATACGTCGAAGCCGTTGGCCGCGGTCCAGATCGCCTTCTGGATCTGCAGAGGGAAGCCATATGCCCCCTTGTCCACCAATGTCAGACCGGTGATCTTGCCTGATCCGTCGACCGACGACACCGCGAGCTGCGCGCCGAGATAAGGCGCTGGCAGTCCGATCGCAGTAAATAGCGTGTCGCCTACCGTGTAGCCGGTGCCACCGTCGTTGATAGTAACGGAAGCGATGCTCCAGTTCTTGCCGACTGCGACGCCGACGCCAGACAAGTTCGTGTCCGTGTTGGAGAGGTATAGGTTGAGATTGTCGATCATGCCGACAGACGACATGATGATCGCGGGGCGGAAGCTATTGGAGAGGCTATCCTGATAGGTGCCATCCCAACTGGTCGAGATAGTTCCACCGGCCGGGCAACTGCGCACGATCTTGCCCCTGAAGTCGACCTCCACATAGGGCGGGATGACCACCGCGTCGCGCAGAGCATAGTAGCCGAAGGGGAAGACAGCCCGCACCGCGGCCCGGAACATAAGATTGTTGAGGCCCGGGCCTCCCAAGGCGAGCGCTACGAGGTGGCAGTAGTTGAGAAACTCCTGCATCAAGCGAGCACAATCCACGCTTGGAGTGCTGCCAGGATCGCTACTCTCATAATGGAGCTCACGCAGAACAAGCCGTGCCTCGGGCGTCAAGACACGGCGCGTGGGCATGACGAGATCACGCGGTGCCTGCTGGAAAAGCGATTTACGAGCGGCGGGCGGAGCCTTGCCCTTGAGAGCCATGGCGAGGGCAGCGATGTCGAGTCCCATGTTGAAACTCCTCCTCAGATCAGCGTGACGGACATCGCGCCAGCGCCCGTCACCCACAGGTGATCGGTGTTCGCGTAGATGGCGCCGTTAGGATTCAGGGCGTCACCCTCGTCCAGGGTGGCGGGCCTGGGGCCGCCGTGGACGATCCGCGCTCCGGTGGCGGACAGATAGCGGACGACCACGTCGGCGTTCGCCGTCGAGGGATAGACCGCGCACACGTCCGTCCAGTCGGTGGGGTTCAGCGCGATGTTGGCAAGGCTGGTGGTCATGATGCCTCCGGGGTTTTAGAGACGGGGTCAGCCGACGCGATGAGCGCCGGATCGGGCTCGGTGCGGGCGCGCGTTCCAGCGCGCGCAAGGCGGCCGAGAGCATCCTGCAGGGCTGCGGTGACGAGCGTGGTGCCGACCCACTTCAGGATCGGCTTCAGGGGGATTTTCATGCGCATTTCTCCAGAGGGACGTTGCCGATTCGATTGTTGACCCAGCCGCGGTGGAAAACCTTGAGGCGAGGGTTGACCCGGACGAGCCGGTCGTATTCGGCCAGCTGCTTCGCATCGAGGCGGGGGATCATGGCGAGGCACAGCAGCGTGCGCTGGCAGCGAGCGAAGCCGGCGATGGTCGCTGGTCCGACCTTCCCGTCCACCTTCAGCTTCACGGTCGGGCAGATCTCGTTGATCGATTCCTGGAAGAAGCGGCCCGGCCGCGCTGGGCCCATGTTCACCGTCGTGTCGAAAAGCTCCTGGGTGACGGCAGGATCGAGCGCGATCAGCGGCTCGTAGCCAGGGGCGACGAGATAGTCCTGATAGTAGATGCTGTAGACCACCTCGTCGGGAATGGAGCGCATGGGGCCGGTATATCCCCGCGCCACCGCGACCTTCTTGGTGATGCCCTTGTTGGTCTCGCCACCCGGGTCGCGCGGGTCGTTGACGTAACCGCCTTCCAGCCCGATCGTGGACGCAATGATGCTCAACACCGCGGCCGAGGCCGCGGCGGCAATCTTGCCCTTGCTCATGATGATGTCAGTCCTTCCGCCCGGTCAGGCGCTTGACGGTTTCGGTTTCCCAGATGCGGATCGCGGTCCAGATGATCGTCATGCCCGCGGCGATCGACGGCAGCATATTGGCGATTGTGCCGACCAGGACGCCGAAGGAAAGGCCGTCCGCGACGTACCGCGCCGCGTCGTGATCATGAATGTTCATGGATGGATCCGGACATGAAAAAGGCGGCCGCTGGCCGCCGGGAAAGGCTTGGCTGAGGTGACTACCAGGTGCTTCCGACCGACTTGCGCACCCATGTGTCCTTGGCGGTGCAGGTATATTCCCATCCGCCACCGACCGCATACATCCCAGGAAGCCCCGGCGCATTGTATGCGGATGGCACGGGAACTTTCAGCATGACGGTGTCCCCGTCGCCGCCCCAGGTCGGATCGGTGAAGTTGAGCTTCATCATGCCGTCAGCGTCCATCCAGAGCTTGCGCCCGCCGATGAAGCCCAGCGGATTTTGCCAGTCGCCCCGGATGTTGAACCTGCCGGCGAGGAAATTCCACGCGCGAGTGACGCCATTGAACTGCGCTACCAGATCGGCCGTGCCACCCGGCTTGAAGGCCAGCATCACGAAGCCGTATCGGTCGCCTGCGGGAACTCCCATGAACAGACGCGGCTGTTCGAAAGACCCGTTCCAGAAGTCTAAGAAGGCGGCCTGATCGACGCCGGAGACGAAATGCTGGGCCAGCGAGCCGCTTCCGTTTCCGACCTGTATGCCCGGCGTCTGGAAACTGCCATTGCCATTGCCCCATTCCTCCAGGCGAGCGGCATTCTGCGCTTCGGTTTCGAACATCTTGCCGGACGTGAAGTCCCTGAAGCCGGAATAGCCGAAGAGTTTGACCGGCTGACTCATCGCGCCGACCATCCGCACAAGGCTGGCCGTCCCGTAGTGAGGGATGATTGCGGCGGGCGGATCGGTCGGGCCGGGACCGGGGATCACGACGACGCGATTATCCTCGACATTGGGAGCCGTGATGATGACCGGCCCGCGCCCGCCTTCCAGCTGATAGACCGGAGCCGACGCGGCCTCCAGCCCGATATTCTTGACCTTGCCGCCGCCATACTGGCCGCTGGTATGCTGGAGCCGCCATGCCCCCGAACGAGGCCCTTCTATCTGGTTGTCATGCTCGACGATATTTTCGTAGCGGTAGATATGCCCGCCATATCCGGCGATGTCGGCCTTCACCTTGTTGCTGGTGATGCGACAGCCGGACAAGTCATCGGCATTGTTGTTCGCGTAGAAGCGGATGGCGTGCGGGGTGATGAGATTGAAGTAGGCCGGATATTCTTCGGCTTCAGACAAATCCTCATAGATCAGCGTTTCGATGTCGTTGCCGTGGACGATCGTGTCGCGATGCCCATAGCATTCCAGCATCCCCTGCCGGACCCGATTGTAGAGGATGTTATGCCCACGCGAGAGTGCGGTGGTCGTTGGCTGGAACGACCCCAGCGACACGGCCCGGCGATAGCGCGCGAGGAAGGTGCGACCGTAGGCATCGGGGATCGGATTGCCCTTCGCGTCGTGACCGTAGGCGATCGGGCAATAGCCGCCGCTGAAATCGACATCATTATGGGCAATCGTGACATCGGTCGTTTCGTCGTTCGTGTGGTGCCGCTCGACATCGACGAAGGCGACATAATAGCCGTCGCCCCGCGCCTTGTTATACTGCACCGAAGAGCCGCCCCATGTCGTCGGCAGGAAGACGCCGCCATGATAGCAGTCTTCGAAGTCGTTGAACCATGCCTGGGCATTTTCCACACCGTGATAGCGGGGATAGGTGATTCCGGCGATGCCCGCCCATGTCGTCTGGCCGAGCGCGAGGCCATAGCCCAATATCCGCTTGAATTCGCATCCGGCCGCGCGAATGTTACGCCCGCGCCAGATCGAAACCGCATGGGCGATTTGCGTCACGTCCCAGGGCGTGTCCGAACTGGTGTCGACCTTTTGTGCATAATTGTCGAAGGAATAGCGTTCCTTCAGGTCGATGATGTTGGGGTCGATCTGTCGCCACCCGCCATCGAACCTCAAACCGATCAGGTCGATGTCCGTCAGAATTTCATCATCGGCATAGCGCTGCATGAAGAAGCCCGGCGGGTTGGTGCGCCCTTCGGTCAGCTTCAGCGTCGCGCCATTGGAGCGGATCGACACGCCGCTGCGCAGCTTCATCATGGCCCGCCGCCACTCGCCGTCCTCTTCCGGGTAATAGAGGCCCTCATGCTCGAAGACGTAGGGCGTTTCCTTGCGCGGTATCCACACATCCTTACGATCGTCGAATGCGGCTTCCAGCGCCATCTGGATGCGCTCCGCCGGCTCCGACAGATAAAGCCAGTTGTCAGTGCTATAGTCCCGCGCGGACTTGGCCGTCACCTTCAGCAGTGCCGGGGACGGCACCGGAATGGTTGTGCCATCGGGCATCTTGAAGGGGTAATTGCCGTCAGCGTTCGGCCCGCCCGTCGCGGTGCCCATGGCCCATGACGCCAGATCGGTCAGCAGCTGGCGAAACCGGCCGATGACCTCGATCATCTGGTTCACCGCCTCGGCGAGCGTCGTCATGCGATCGGCTCCAGTTGGCCGTCCACCACGCGATGCGTGCTGTCATAGTCGAAGCGATATTCCTCCACCTCCAGCCAGGCGACGCCCATAGCCTCAAGGTTCTCGCGTCGCCCCGAATAGGTCTGGAGAATTGCGCCCGTCTCTGGATCGTAGATGACAGCAGTCAGCATCAGTAACTTACCTGAACTTCAAGGGTGCGATAGCTGAGGGAGACGGCGGAGGGCGCGGCCCACAGCACATCCACCGTGTAGGTGCCCGCAGGCATCGGCCGCCAACCGACCATAGTGACGACATCCTGCGTTTTCTGTCCGCCTCCGGGGAACACGACAGCGCCATCAATGCGGAGATGCATGTTCCATGTGTCGTCGCCGGAAGGGAAACTTTGGGCCACGCTGACCGAGGCGCGGACCCATCCCGGCTTTGCCAGCGTCACCGGCATGGAAAGGATCGTCTGATAATTGGAGACGCCGGTTCCGGTGATGGTGGACGATGCGGTCACGCCCTCGCCGCCATTCAGCGTGTAACGCGACCCGATCTCGATCGTATCGACCCGCGCGCGCGGGATGACCAGCACGTCTTCGGTTTCATCATAGCCGAAGATGAACGTTCCGTCGGGACGCAACCACTCCACCGCGTCCCATATGTAGGTGGCTTTGCCGACCGTTCCGTCATTGACGCTGTAGTTTCCGACAATATGGCCAGCGGCGTTCGACACCTGCATGGATTTAACCAGCACATTGCCATGCTCATCGACCGTGGCCGATGTAAGGTCGGTGTAAGCGCCCTCGATATCACCGAAGCGCGCGGAAACGCCCTCGACATATTGGGCAAAGCTCATCGTCGACGTGACCTTCGCCGATGAGAGGTTTAGCGTCAGCGCGCCGCCCGGCCCGAACACGGCCCCCAATTGCACTAGCCGTTCGACGGCCGCTTGCTTCTCGTCCTGAAACTCCGCCTTGAACTCCGTGATAACGGTGCCAATCGCTTTGCCTTCGAGCGTCGTCCGCAACATCATGATCTGGTCGCGCGTCTCGGTCAGGATCGACAGATCGTGCCAGTTGAAGCTGTTGAGATTCATGTCCTGCTGGATGACGTCGAAGTCATCCTTGATCTGATCCACATCATCGCCGATCGTGGTCAGCCGTCCGGTTCCCGTCGTGACCGTGCCGATCACGGCATAGTCGCCATCGATCGTCCCGACCCGATAACCGGCTCGCACCTCATAGACCGTGGTGGACTCGAGCGGCGATATGACGTGCAGGATCTGACCCGTCGCCGACAGGATCGCCGGACGGCTCCAAGCCTCGTCTCCCGCTTTGCGATATTCGAGCAGGATCGCGTCGGCCGACGGCATTTCGCTCGCTCCGACCACGATGATCGCCGGCAGCCCCTCGCCCGTCGTCGCGCCGGTGACGGCCCAACCCGATGCCGCCGGCACCGGCGGCTTCAGGTCCGGAGCGGTGAGCGTGAAAGGCGGCGGCGGTGTAGTCGTGCGGCCCAGCGCGAAATCATGCTTGCTGTGCGTCTCGGTGTCGCCGGCGAACATGATCTTGCCGGTCGCAGGATCCGGCGATGCCTTGGAGATGAGCATGGGCTGGTTGACCAGCCCCTCTTCCGGCACGTTCAGGTTGACGACGTCGCCGGTCTTGATGCCGATCCATTCGGGACCGGTCGACCAGGTGAACGGCCCGGCCTCCCGGCTGTTGACGATATCGTAGGCGGCAAGCTCCGCCGGCTGCTTCGCTTCCTCGCCGGCGAACACCTGGACCAGCGGATAATCGATCTCCTTGGTCCGTGGCCCGCGATCGGCCGTCACATAGTCCGCGACCCCCACGCTGGTACCGGAGATCATGGCCCAATCGCTGGCCTCGTCCACAAATCGCGGAATGACCGTGTTGAAGCGATCGCGCCGGCTCTTCGTGACATTCAGCTGCAGCTTGTCGAGAAGGTGGCGGCTCTCGATCGTCGCGATCGCCGTGCGCGGCGCCGAGACGAGGCAGCCGATCATCCCCCGCGACTTGGTCGGCCGCGCGCCGCCCGCCTGCAGGATCCGCTTCATCGTGGCCCACTTGCTGTCCGTGGTCCATTCGACGCCGCCGACCTTCCAGCCATTGGCGTCGCAGATGTTGGCGCACTCGACGAATTCAGCGACGCGGATGTTGGCGATCGGCGCGCCGATGCCGCACGTCCGCTTGCCATTCTGCCAGCGGCCAAGCGCCCAGGTCAGCGCGTGGAGGCCCGGATTCTGCGACCACACATAGGTGCTCTCGTCGAGCGCGCGGCACGACCCGGAGCCGCCGGGATAGGTGCTGTCGAGCCGGGGATCATAGACCCGCACCCATTTGCCGATCCAGGCGGGCTCCGGAGCGCCGGCGCCGTACATCTCTCCGTCTTTGTTGAAGCGGAGGCCCCACATCGCGTGGGTGATGCCCGAAAGCCGGTGTTGGCTGGTCCAGCCCGGCGGAGCGCCGCCGTTCAGCGACAGGTCGATGGCGGTGGCCTGCGGTCCCCCGAGGTGGACCTTCTGCGCCATATAGTTGCGATAGGTGCCTATCGCGTTGCCGCTGGCATCGAACGACACCACGACGTTATCGGCCTTGAAGGTTTCTATCTGCTCGATCTGCCCGCCGATGCTGAGCAGCGCGCCGAACCAGAGCAGGTCGCTGGCCTTGGTGTAGCCGGGCGTGTTGCTGGTCGCGGCGAAGAAGCGCAGCCCCGACATGCGCGTCCGCCCCATGGCATAGGGCAGGCCGCTTTGCGGGTTGGTGGCGAAGGTGGTCGCATTGCCCTGGACCGTGGGCCCCGGCATGGTCGCCTGCGCGGCGATCGACAGCGCGCCGGCGGCAAGACTGGCGTAGGTGCCGATGGCAGCCAGCGTGCCGGCGGACACGCCCGCGACCGATGCCGTGCCTGCCATCGCCGGCGCCAGCGCCCCGGCGGCCGCACCCGCGGTTACTGCGACGAGGGCGACCGCGCCCACGACGAACGCGGCGGTGCGAAGCGTCTTGGACATCTAGAGCACACTCCAGGCGCGCAGGATCTTCTCGGGCTGCAGGGTGACCAGGCCGGGATGGTCCTGATGGAAGCCGAAGAGGTTGCCGTTGCCGGCGTAGAGACAGATCGTCCCGATCGGGTTGTCGCCCTCGAGCTCGGCCAGGTCACCCAGCAGCATGCGCGCCGGCGCGATCGGCGTCAGGCCGATGCCGTCCGCCATCTCCGCAAGGGTCGAATAGCCCAGGCGGCGGAGCGCACGCTTGGCGCCGAGCGGCGTCTTGTACCCGCCCGCCTTGGCAATGCGGATGACGTGCCCCAGCTGGCCGAGGTGGAAGGCGGCGATCTTTGCGCAATCGACGCGGCCCCAGGCGAATTCCTGATCGCGGTACCGGGCCATGGTCGCCTCGATCGCGGCGTGGCGCTGCTGAAGCGGGGTCATCGACGCTGCACCGCATTGCCTGCGGCGATCGCCGCGCCGGCGGCCGACCATCCGCGCGCCGTCTGGCCCGCCGGCGGCTTCACGCCCCAATAGAGATTGACGTCCGTCCCGGTCATGAACTCGAGCCCGAGCTCGCCGGGATAAATGGACTGATGAAAGCCGTTGGAGGCTCGCTGCCCCTCTTCCGTCTCGAACAGCCGTTCGAACACGCTCACGACGGTGTAGGACAGCGTGCGCTTGCCCTCCCCGTCCACCTCGATCGTGGGAACATCGATCTCGCCCAGGAACAGGATCTCGGGCGTGCCGATGACCGCGCCGCTCAGCGTATCGACCGCGCCGACCATCACCGTCACTATACTGCCCTGCATTTCCGGATGGGCGAGCTCGGCCGTTGCACTGAGATCGGGCGGGAAGAGGCCGATCGTCACCTCGGGCGCGCTATCGTCCAGTTCCTCGCTCAGTTCCGAAATGCTGGCGAGCGTGCCGAAGGTCGGATCCATGCCCACATAGATCTCGCCGCCGATCTGCAGCTGGGCAGACCCGTCGAGCAGGCGCAGCGTGTAGTCCGGGAATTCGATCTTGATGGCGCCAAAGAGCGTCGGCGCCGGCTGTGCCAGCGCCGCTTTCAGGGCAGCGTCCAAGGAAAATCTCCTACGCGTCTTCGCGGATGGTGAAGTCGGGCAGCTGGATCCACGGCTCGGTGAGCACGTCCCATTCGAAGGCTTCGTCGAGCCCGCCCTCGATCTTCGGCTCCGCGATCTCGATCACGTCGTTGACCGACAGGCCGGTCCGGATCATCGGCCAGATCAGCGCATTGAGCACGCCGCTGCCATTCGCGACCTGGTCGGCCGCGAAAATATGCAGATAGCGGCGCCCATTATGCACGATCGACAGAAACTGCCCGTCCTTCGCTGCATAGCCAGCGGTGAGCCCCTTGATGGGCAACACCATGCCGGCAGTAACCGCGGCGGACGCGAGCGGCGCGCCCGGGTTGCCGACATCGATGTCCTGCACCACGGACATGAGCACGCCCGCCTCGGTCCCGCGCGCGAGCGCGCTGGTCCAGCGGCGGCCCACTTCCGCCCGCATCGGGGGCATGGTGACGCGCATCGCGAAGCGCGTGCCCAGGCGAAGGATGCGCTGCGTTGGCCCGCCCAGGAACGGCGTCAACGTCGATCCGAACGACACGACCATGGGGCGCATGCGGCGGACCGCGGGCTTTGCCGGCAGGAGGATGCTCATCGGATCTGCCGCCTTGCCTTCCGAGCCAGGGATGCCTGCGCGTCGCCGCTGGCGGCCCCGATCATCACCGGCGCGGTTGAAGCGGCCACCTGCGCAGAGACGTTACCCGCGACCGACGCAATAGTCGGTTCGAACAGCTGCCCGGCGCCTACCTCGATGCGCACGAAGGCCGGCGCGCTTGCCAGCGCGCGCTCGGCCGCCGCGACGCTGGGAATTGCGGGCACCTGGCTCGTCAACGTGCCGGCGCGCAGCGCGTCCAGCGTGCCGACGCCGATCCGCGCGGTGGAATCGGCATCGAAGATATATTCATCACCATGGACCACGCCCTTGACCTTGCCGCGGCCGTGGCCGGTCCATCCGCCAATGGAAAAGCCGCGCAGGTTGCGGAGCTCGAGCGCCGCGGCCTGGTCCGCAATGGCGGAGCTCGCTTCGACCGACACGCCGCCCAAGCCTCCGGCGCCCGATGCTCCTCCGACCAGCTTCAGCAGGCCTCCCAGCAGCCCGCCGCCGTTTCCAAAGAGAGCCTGCTTGACCTGAAGCCGGATGACATCCGCGATCAGCTGGTTGAAGAAGTCGCCGGCGACGCCCTTCAGCTTCAGGAACCGGGTAGCACTTTCGCCGAGCTCATCATTGAGGCTTTCGAAGAAGCGCACCTCGGCCGTCTGGAGCTCGTCGTCGATATCGAAGTCGGCGAGATCTTGCCGGTATCGCTCCAGAGGACTGGCGTTCTGACGCTCGAGGATTTCGCGGCGATATGGCTCCGATGCAGCCTGCTGCCTGTAGTCTGCCTCCAGCTGTGCCCGACGGGCAGGATCCTTCTCGCCGACCAGCTGACGCTGAATGGCCGCGCGCGCCTGCTTGCCTTCGATCTCGAGCAGCTGCAGGGCGATGCGCCGCCGCTCTTTCGAAGTCCCGGCCAGCTGGTCCTGCAACTGGAGCAGTTCGGCCTGGGCATCCAGTTGGGCAATTTCGGTGTCGAGGGCCTGCTGGCGAAGGGCGACCTGTTCCCGCTCGGTAATGCCGGCCTTTTCGCGTTCGGCATTCTGCGCCGCGATCAGCTTGGCCGCTTCCGCCTCGGCTTCCGTCCACTGCCGGAGCGCCACGCCCTTGTCTGCCGCGCGATTGATGTCATCGCGCGCCAGGTCGACCTGCTGGCGATCGTTCGCGGCGATTTCGCTGATGGACACGAGGCGCGACTGCTCGATGCGCAGCTGCTGATCCTTCACCCGGCTCAGCAGCGACGCATAGGCATCGTCATTGCGGGTTTGGCGATCTTCCGCGCTCTCGGCCGACCGCGTGATCGCATCGCTACCGCGGCGCGTCTTGCCGAACGCGACATGGAAATGATCATTATGATTCTTGTCGCCGGGGCCGAGCAGTTCCTGGATATCGACGCCCTGGCTCTGAAGGTAGGCGCGGATCTCTTCTTTGGAGACAGAGCCCATGCCGCCGCGGGGGACGAAGTCCACGGCCTGGCCGCGATAGTGGAAAGATCCGTTGACGTGCTTCCCGCCGGTGGTCGATGTGATGGTGCCGCCATACTTGTCGGTCAGGAGGCCGCCGATCTCCTTTGGCGTGAAGCGGCCGTTGCGAGTGTCGGATTCGGATCGCTTCTGCGCCGCCTGCCTGTCCTGCTCCTCCTTGAGGGCAGCGGCACGCCGTTGGTTGATCGCACCAATCTGCTTCGTAAGCGCGGCGGTGACATTGCCCGATGCAGTGGCAGCCTCCTTGGCCGCGATCACCTGATCATTGTAATATTTGTTGATCCGTTCGATCGGGTCCGCCATGCGCTTCGCCGCTTCTTCGGCGAGATCGGCACGCGTTTTCTGAACCCGGCGCTCGGCCTCCTCGATCAGCGCATCCTGCGTTTTGATCTGGGCCTCAAGATCGGTGATATTGGCCTTCTTGTCGGACAGTCCCAAGGCCGCGATGTCGCTGCGCGTATTTCCGCCTGTCGCGCGCTGGACGGCAATCTCCAGTTCCGCTTTTGCGTCCGCAAGGCGGGCCTTCGTCTTGTTCCGGATCGAAATCTCTTCTGCGAGATTGTTTTTCGCAGCGATGTTCGCGCGCTCGGCCGCAGTTTTTTCCGCCTCGATCGACTGTCGTGTGGCCTCAGTCGATTCCCGGATCGCCTGCGCTACGCCCTCAGCGCTTTTCGCGAACCGATCCTTCGCTCGACGGGATATTTCGGACTGCTCAGCATCTTCCTTGAGCTTGTCGATCGCCTTGCCGAGCGCATCGTTGCCCTCTAGCAGCTTGGCAACCCATGGCGTCATTGCGACCAACGCTGCGCCGATAGCGATGCCCCACGGGCCGCTGAGAAAGCCGATCAGGCCCTTTGCTTCCCCATTTATGAGGCTGATCGCCTGGATCACCTGTCCGGACTGCTGGGCAAAGATGATCGATGCAGAAGTGCCTGCCGCATACTGGGTGGCGATATCGCCGAGATTGTACGAAAGCTGCTGATAGCCGGCGCGCGCCTCACCCGAGACGGCAACCTGTTTCCGGTGCGCAGCGGTGTTGACGCCGAGCTCGCGCTCCACCGCCTGAAGCACCGCCAGCTGCTCGCGCAGCGCATCGGCTTCCTGCTCGGCATTCACCGCCGCGGTGGCGGCGGCGACAGCATAGGCCCGCGTCGCGGCCGAGTTGCCGCCGGTGGCCTGGTCGGCGCGGCCCGCCGCTTCCGCAAGGATGCGGAGGCTCTGCGCCTTCGCCGTCGCGGCCGCCGCGGCCTCGCGCGTGGCGTTGGCGTCGAGGATCTGCGCGGCCACCTGGTCGCTGGGCGCGTTGGCCGCGTTGCGGGCGGAATCGGCGATGCGACGGAACGTGTCCTGATAGGCACGTTCCGTCTGCTTCAGCCCTGGCAGGCCAGACGTGCCGACCTTTGCCAGTTCCTTCTCGACTTCTTCGATTACGTTGATGGCAGCGCCGCTGAAGTCGTTGAGGACCGTCTTGCCGGCGGTCAGCGCGGTGCGGAGGCCGCTGACGTCCCCCGACACCTGAAGGTAGAGGTCATGGCGGTTTCCCCTGCCAGCCATCCAATTACCCCCGTTGCTTGTTCGCGGCGATGCGCGCGTCGATCATCGACCAGAATTCATGGGGTGTGGCTGACCAGAACTGGTCGGCGCTCCACCCGAAATTTTCTAGGGCTAGGCCCATCAGGCGGCGCCAGCGGTCCTTTTCGGGCTCGCTGGTGCCGCCTTGGCTTCCCCCGATGCGGTGCGACCGCCCGACGCCGCGTCGACCAGGCAAAGCGTCAGGCGCGCCATCGCGCGGAAGACGCCTTCCTCGAAGATCAGCTGGCCGATGCGTTCGTCATCGACCTGGGCGGTGAGCTCGTCCCCGTCTTCGGCGCCGGCGCGGATCAGTTCGCCGGCGCCGAAGACGGGGAC